>RFHA01000429.1 GCA_003696565.1 Chloroflexota bacterium | reverse complement strand
GTTATGGAGATAGTGGTAATGCCGTTAAATGTCTTAATTGTTGAAGACGACCCTGGACTTAGAACAATTTATCAACGTGTTTTACGTGACACAGATTGCAATATAATAGAAACAACAAATGCAATTGACGCATTAAATATTTTAGAAACAACAACACCCGATGTTATCTTTTTAGATATGATGTTGCCTCAATTAGGTGGAGAAGCTGTTTTAGAACATATTCAAAACAACTCAGGTTTTGAGAATACAAAAATAGTGATTGTTTCATCAAACAAGCATTTTCAAGTTTATGCCAAACAATCCGCCCAAGTTGAATTTGTCCTCAAACCAATCCGTCCAGATCAAATCCGCACATATGTTAATCATGCCTTTGTGTAACCCCTAACCTCAGGTAAAATGCACTCTGAGAGAGGAGTGCCTTTATGCCATTTGAGTTTGAAGCCCTGGTTGGACATCTCTACATTGTTGGGGGGCGTTCTATCAGCACTGCGCCACCAGGCACATTGTGTGAAGTCGCCCCTAAAAAAGCCGCCCGTGGACGTGAAACAGATACAATTTTCGTTGTGGTTACACCAGCGGGTGATGTGCTTGCACCAGTTGCATTTTATGAACAAATGGCACAACTTGCTGCACAAAAATACTTCACGAGTACCGGAAGTGTCACCGCTGGGCTAAGAAGTGTTATTGAACATATCAATCAAAACCTTTATGACTATAACCAAAAGAATCCCAAACACTATCAAGCCAATTTGTTGTGTGCTGTGTTACGCGGCTCAGATTTAATTGTGGGGCGTGTGGGGTGTATAGCCACAATTGTTCAAAGCAGTGGTATCACAACATCATTCCCAGAAGATTTAAGTGACAAACAAGCGTTATATACAGAACCGTTAGGTCTACAACCAACGCCGACAATTAAGATGGCGCAGTTTAGTGTAAACAACGGAACCCGTGTTGTTTTTGGGGATTCTCATGTTGCAGAGATTGGTATTGAGCGCATTCGAGTTTCTTTAATGAGTATTGATATTGCAACTGTGTTGGCTAGTATTAAAGAAGCTGCGCGGCTCCAACTTTCTGCACTTGTGGCTGAGTTCGTCCCGCCGGAATTGCCATCCGAGCCAACGATTCCACAAGCAGAATCCACAACAGATATCTTAAAATCACGCAATATCGCCCCACGGGAAGATTTGCCAATTAAAATCCCCACAGACTCTAAGCGCAACCGTCCGCCAGGGAGAATTAGCATTGTATGGCGACGGATACAACGAATACTCGGACGCATCGCCTTAAAATTGGCTAACCTATTGCGCGTTATAATCAGAATGCTTAACCACTTTTTTACAACAGAAGATGAACAAAACCGCCGTTGGCTTTCTTCTCCACTGGGGCTTGGGACAATTGTTTTATTCCCTTTTGCAGTGGTTATGCTGGTGGTCATCCTATGGTTAAGTGGGACGGATACTAGTGAATTTGAAATCTGTATAGAAGAAGTCAACAGTCGTGTAGAAATTGCCCGTAGCCCGAGCATTGCAAACAGTGACCGCGAACAGATA
Source organism: Chloroflexota bacterium (assembly GCA_003696565.1). Classification (GTDB taxonomy): domain Bacteria; phylum Chloroflexota; class Anaerolineae; order Aggregatilineales; family Phototrophicaceae; genus DAOTWY01. Next base: position 11,372 of record RFHA01000429.1, on the reverse strand, counting down.
CTCAGCGCGTGGCAGCTTGTTTTAACAAAAGTCTCAGAATGTGAAGCAATGCGCCAGGGAGACCCCAGCCTGTCAGAAATTCGACGAGAAGGGCAAGCTGTTATCGACCGTCTGCAATCTGTCACACGCCTAGAAGCTATTCCGCTAGCCTCTATGCCAGAAGCCATACTGACAAAAATCGTACTAGAGGGACGCAACTTATTTGTGTTAGATCAGCGTAATATGCAAGTTTATCATATCGCGCTATCTGAAGATGGACTTTCAACAACGCGCATTCCAAGCCCAATTTTACAGATGAGGCGCGGAGGAAATGCCAGCGGGATTAGTGTAGCGGATATTGTCGATATTGCTTATAACGATGTTGCGGATCGCTTTACTGCACTTGATACAAACGGCTTGCTCATTGAGTGTACTGTGACGTTTTTTGAGTGTAGTGGGCAGCGACTTATCACCGATGATTGGGTGGAGCCTGTATCTATCACATTCTGGTCAGGCAACCTATATGTGTTAGATGCCTTTAATGGAACCCCTCAAATTTGGCGATATGAACCTTCCGGAGGGCGATATGTTGAGCGTCCAAGTGAGTATTTTGGAGGGGGCAATTCACCTGTTTTACAAGGTGTCAATGACCTTGAAATTGAAGGGGGCAACATCTACATCCTAACAGATGAAGGGCGGGTGTTGAAATATCGACAAGGAGAGGCTCTCAGTTTCGGCTTTGTCGCTTTTCCACCTGGTGAAGAAATCAACCGGGCAGATTCAATGTATATGGATGATACTGTGACATCACAAAGCCTGTTTGTTGTTGATCAAAACCGGCGCACCATATACAAGACCTCGTTTAGTGGGCGGTTCAATGACAGTTATCGTATTACCAACGAGGACTATTTTAATCTTTTAGAAGCGGTTGCCGTGGATTCAACAAGTGGACGGGCGTTGTTATATGCTGTATCTGGTAATACGGTTTTTGTAATGGAACTAGGAGAATGATATGCCTAAAATTGCCATAGACACCGGTGCGACACTAGATTACCTAGATGGTGCAGCAGGAGATAAACCGGTCATTATCTTGGTTCATGGCATGCTTGGGTCTGCACGTGTTCATTTTCCACGTATTATTGACTGGTTAAAAGATGACTTCCGGCTGGTGGGTCCAACGCTACGCGGTTATGGTGAATCCGACCCTAAACCACGCCGGTTTTCACCGCATTTTTATCATCATGATGCTGATGACCTATTAGCATTAATGGATGCTTTAAATATCCAACAAGCTCATCTGCTAGGATATTCAGACGGGGGTGAGGCGGGGTTAATTGCAGCCGCGAAAGAGCCGCAACGGTTTCAGAAGGTAGTGGTATGGGGTGCAGTTGGTTACTTTGGACCGCAAATGCGCCCGGTAGCTCAGCGGATGTTCCCGGCAACGTGGATGACTGAAGAAGATAAGCAGCGTAATCATATCACAAATCCAGATGCGTTTGCGCTTAGTTGGATACAGGCTGTGCATAAGATCATTGATTCTGGGGGAGATGTTAGTCTTTCTATGGCACACCGGATTAAAGCGTCGTTATTGTTAATGTTAGGAAAAGAAGATCGCCTTAACCCAATTGAATATGGGCAGCGTTATATCGATCATGTACCGGATGGTAGATTAGTCACGTTTGAGTGTGGGCATGCCATTCATGATGAAGCATGGGAGGCATTCCAGCAGGTTGTTGGTGATTTTCTGCAATCGTCTTGAGTTGAAAAGAGATAAAACTCAATGAGTCACTGGCAGGTTGACCTGTACATAGGACACTATTCTGAGTTATACAAACGACAGGATGAACTCAGTATACTTTTGAGTGAGGATGAAAAAGCACGAGCAGCCCGATTTATCAGCGATGCCGTTCGTGATCGGTTTATCATCGGGCGTGGGTTTCTGCGTAAGACACTTGCGCGTTACACGCAAACACCTATTCGTTTCATATATGGGGTAAGAAACAAGCCATATGTTAAAGGGGTGTCATTCAATCTATCTCACTCACAAGATGTGCTATTGTTGGCAGTGACTCGTGGTGAAGTAGCGTTAGGGGTAGATGTAGAAGCAATTCGCCCAATGAAGGAAATGGAAACCGTCGCACGGGATAATTTTTCCGACTGGGAATATCAACAGTGGTCAACCCTACCCCAATCGACAAGAACGAAAGCGTTTTACACGTGTTGGACGAGAAAAGAAGCGTATATCAAAGCCGTTGGTGATGGCTTTGCATTACCCTTAGATGCGTTTGATGTCAGTGTTTTGCCGGATGATGATCCGCCGGATATCCTGCGCGCTGATGGAGATGATCCACACCGGTGGCGGCTATATCACTTGGAGCCAGAAGCTGGGTATGTTGGGGCGTTGTGCATTGCTGGTGAGGCAGAGATTAGCGTGCCCTTCGATTAATCTAAAATAGTCTCCACGTTAATCTGACACGTTTTTATATTCATGCTAACGTTGAGACTGATCCACGGGGATTCTGTGGAGTAGGAACACATCATGTCCTCCACCAAAACGAGTACAGCCCAACTCTATTGATGGCAATCAAGGAGAACATGGACCTTCTGGCGGGTATATCCATGTTTGGGGTAAATCTGCCTCCCGTACCATTTGCTGGAATTGATTATAAAGGGTACGTAACGCATTGCAGTCATTATTGATTTCTGCTGCTTCACCTTGCATCAACCAGCAATTAAGATTACGCTCTAAAATTGGGATGTTCTGCAATAACTGTAAACTAGAACACCGATTCAGATAAGTTTGCGCTTGATCATAATCTCCTTGCATAAAATACTCCCGCCCTAGTTGATACCAAGCCTCTGCCCATGTGGGAGCCATTTGCACTGCCTCATGGCAATAGTTTAGAGCGCGATCTGATTCACGCAGCAAGATTGATAACTCACACATCCTGAGGCGAGCCTTCACGTTATCAGGATCAAAAGCCAACACGCTAAAATATGAGGCAGTTGCCGCACCTGCATCCCCAGTCTGCATGGCATATAACCCACGTTCAAAATAAAGCGTCAGTAGTCGCCCATTTTCGGTTAAGGCTAAATCAACTGCCTGCAGGGCATCATCATAGCGACCTAAATCATTGAGGCTGATGGCTAACGCTCGTTGGGCATCTAACCCGGCACCTGGAAGAGAAACGGCAATCTGAATTTGACGGAAAGCGTTTTCATAGCCGCCAACACGCCCATAAGCCAATGCTAATGACACGTTCGCCAGAAGGTGATCTGGTTTTTGTGCCAATACACGGCGGGCATATTCGGCAGCCTCGATCGCTTGATCATTTGCCTGCAATGCAAAGGCATGAACAGCCATCACATCTAAGTGGTAGGGGTATCGCTGGATGGCATCATGCGTGATTTGTAACGCCAGTTGACGGTCAACCGCACGATCATAATCTTCATAGCTACGATATATTAATGACCGGACAAGCAAAACAAGCGCGCTAATTTGATCTGGGTATGTATTCCATATCTGCTGCGTGAGTTCCACAGCCAGATCAAGGTCACCTTCATCAAACGCACGAGCTGCACGACGCAGATTAGTTTGTGGGCTATCCCCCTGGCTGAGATTAAGTCGTTGACCTATCCATGCCCAACCAATGAAAGCAATACCTGCCATCACACCTAAAACTAATGTTAATGACAAGCACCCACCCCGTCTCTGTTGTTTACGGAATGTCAAATTAGAACGATGACGTTTAATTCGCATCGATGATTCTTTCAAGTCATGGTTATTGTAATAATAACCAATCCTGGCACACTTTGCAGCAAATTGGTATGTTTTGGGGCGTAATTAAAGAAACATACATCTTTGACATGTGGATCAATACCGCACGCTGTTGTTCATTTTGTTGATTATAAGCTATAAAATTCCTCGTTCTAACGGAATTGATGGAATTGCGTTTTAGCCGTCATCCCCCATCCCCTTCTCCCGAACGCTATACTGGAAGAAGGGGCGAGATTTAGGGTGAGGGCAGCGGCACAAATTTCATTTCCACCAAAAACGTTAAAACCAGTAAAATTCACCCACCCCACTAATAATTTTCTCATTGCTTTTTAACACTAACCTTGGTTAAATGGTGATAGATTCTTCACATCACTCATCACACTGATTAATAAAATAAGCTATAGACTCCACCTATGGCTTAAATTTAAACCGTTTGATAAAGGATATTTTAATGAGACAGATTCTTTCCCTATTTTTCCTGTTTTGCCTAACAATACCGGCTTTTGCACAGGACGAAGCAGAAATGCAGCCCATCACTTTATATTTTGTTGCCACCGTGGGCAATGAGATGGCATCTTGTAGTCAGACTTATACAAACATCGGCTTGGACGAAGCACAAATTAGCTTTAATGACTTTCGCCTCTATATCTCCAACATTCTATTGATTACTACAGATGGGGATTTAGTGCCGCTTCAATTAGAGCAAGATGGCTTATGGCAAGTTGAGGATGTCGTCTTGCTTGATTTTGAAGATGGCACAGCTGGATGTGCTACAACCGGAAACGAAGCGTTGAATGGTGAAATTCGTGGTATGGCACCGGTTAATGACTACGTCGGCGTTCGCTTTGATGTGGGGATACCCTTTGAACTCAACCATCAAGATGTTACAACCGCACCTTCTCCCTTGAATATCGCCGCCATGTTTTGGAGTTGGCAGGGTGGTTACAAGTTTATCCGTATTGATCTCGTTACAGATGCCACACAAAACGCCGCTTGGAATATTCATATCGGCAGCACCGGCTGTGAATCACCAGCTGCTGTTATAGCACCAACAGCGTTATGCGCACGTCCCAACATCACCACAATCAGCTTTGATGAATTTGATTTTGAAAACGATGTCATCGCTGTGGATTTGGCTACCCTTTTGGCTAACATTGCGTTGTATGAAAATACGCCTATGCCTCCTGGTTGTATGTCTGGCATAGATGACCCAGACTGCCCCCTGATTTACCAGAATCTTGGTTTGTCTTTGCAGGATGGCGTTTGTCCTGATCAAGATTGTTCATCACAAACGTTCTTTCATCTAGCAGATAGAGAAGATGTCATCTTGTTGGAGCGTACTGACATGATGATGCCTGATGAATCAATGGATGAAAGTAGTGAAAATCATCACAATCACGGTGGTTGATGATATAATGGTGTTCTGAGAGTCTTCTAGGCGATTACCCCCATACGGTGATTGCCAACAAATAAGCTTCTCAGAACACTATTGAGCATTGTTAAATAGACAGTGGATTGTGATGTTACGTTATTTAGTTGTTTTAGTGTTAATTCTTGCTGGTCTAATACGCTCACCTTTTTTACCCTTTGAATTAACAAATGTTCCAGCTCATCAATTGTTTTATGCAGCACTTGGCGCAGCCCAATTGATGCTGGCTTTGTATTTTCTATGGCAACCCAAGCCGCGTATTGCCCAAGTCGCACTGTTGTTATCTGGCAGTAATATCATTCTTGTTATACTGTCACAGTTGATTGCCATACCCTTTACCAATATTGCCGTGCTTACACTACCAGCAATACTTGCATTTATGGCAGATATAATCGCATGTGCTACCTTACTGCTTATAACAACCCCACACACACGTCTGATAAATATTTTTGCATGTGTCGTATTGGGCGGAGTTGTTTGGGGGCTAGCACACGCATCAGAATCACATTTTCCTGATTTAGCACATTACACCACAGATCAATTTGAAGTATTTGACCAGGTGGCAATGCTCAGTGCAACAGATTATGCCTGGGATTTACCGCCCGGTTTTCCTGTGCCATATGTCCCACCAGATAATCCCATGACACAAGCTAAAGTAGAGTTAGGGCGTTACCTATTTTATGATCCCCGTTTATCTGGTAATAACACCATGTCTTGCTCGTCATGCCACATACAATCTCTAGCTTTTACGGATGGACGTATCGTACCCATTGGATCAACCGGAGAGGCGCATATCCGTAATTCTCAGTCATTAACCAATGTTGCCTATAATGCTACATTCACTTGGGGGAACCCCGTCCTAACTCAAATTGAGCAACAAGTGGTGATTCCAATGTTTGGTGAATTTCCTGTAGAAATGGGAATCACCGGGAATGAGGATGTTGTGCTGAATCGCCTTATGCAAGACCCTCTCTATCAACAATTATTTGCCGCCGCTTTTCCTGATGAAGCAAACCCAGTGACATACCACAATATCGTACAAGCATTATCGTCCTTTGTTCGTACTATGATTTCCGGTAATTCACCTTATGATCGTTTTGTGTATCAAGGGGATACCACCGCACTCTCGGAGTCAGCACTGCGCGGTATGAATCTTTTTCTCTCAGAAAAGTTTGAATGTCACCATTGTCATGGTGGGTTCAATTTTACCTTGTCAACCCGCCACGCTAACACAACCTTCCCCGAACAGCCCTTTTTTAACACGGGCTTATATAATATTGACGGAGCAGGAGCATATCCACGAGGTAATCGTGGTGTGTTTGAAATTACCGGTAACCCTGACGATATGGGACACTTCCGCCCGCCTACATTGCGCAATATTGCACTCACTGCCCCATATATGCATGATGGCTCTATCGCCACATTAGAAGAAGTGATTTTATTCTATGCTGCTGGTGGGCGGAACATCACAAATGGGGATTATATTGGGGATGGGCGTGCAAACCCATACAAAAGCGGTTTTGTACCTGGTTTTCAAATAACTGACCAGGAAATGCAAGACTTAATTAATTTCCTGATCAGTTTGACAGACGAACAATTTATTACAGACCCAAAGTTGAGTAATCCCTTTGAATCACCTTAAATCCTTAATTAAGCGGTGCAAAGGGTGGTAAATCTGGCATAGTATCTGATGGTGTAACATAAGCGATCTGCCATGATGCAGCGATATTGTCGCTCTCTTGCGTCCACAAATCAATAAATCCACCCGCGACATAATATTTAAGCGTATAGCGAATTGGCGGCTGAAAATCTTCTTGTGTATAAGCTGATTCCAAAATCACTAAGCCAGCTGGTGCGCTTACCAGTTCAGTGAATGTTGTATATGTCCCTAGCTCAGTAATCGTACCATCACGATCCAGCAGAATCCACTGAGTATGTTGAACCGTCAATTCCTCGTTGGCTTCTGGGTCAAAGGATTCGAGAAGCATGATCGCGATTTGTTGTCCATGATTAACAAACCGAGAATCCACAATAACCCACTCACCATTAGCATAAATGACTTGTTCACTTCCATCAGGTGCCAGATATTGAACGATGTTAAAGCTAGCAATTGGTCCACCGGGATTGCCAGATGGACGCGCTGGGTCATATTCTAGCCAAACCATTTCGTCTGTATCCGTTAACTTGTCTGCACCAAATGCCCCCCAATAAGATTCACGAGTGAAGTTCCCATCTGTACCAAAATGCCAACGATAAGCATCAACCTGTGGCACGCCGCCAATTCCCCAGGGAATTGCCAGGAAAACAAGTGAATCCGTTGTAAAGTCACGAATTTCCGGCATGATAGGAAAATCACGCAATAGCTCATCCATTACAAGTAGCTGCGGTGAATTGTTACCAAATTGATCAACGCGATCGCCAGTTTGTGAATCAAGCAAAACCAATTCCCAAGCAGGTGTTTCTATATCCGCACCGGGTTGATCTGGAAAATAGTTGACAGTTGCATAAGCCAAAAGTTGATTATCGTTACTAAAGCCTGCTGCACGACACCCTTGTGTCAGTCCCAAATCCTGTTGAAAGCGTAGCGTGTTTGTTGTTAAATCTATAACCGTCAACAAAGACGGCACACCCATTTCGGTTGCTTGTGTCCAATCCGATGTGCAATAAGCCAGCGTTTGCCCATCTGGTGAAAAAGCCATCTCCCACGTGCTGATGTAAACATCCGTTGGTAAATCAAGTGTGATTGTGGATTGCGTACCATCGGAGCCAATTCGTAGTAATGTTTTATCGTTATTGTTATATAGATAAACTGACCAAGTTGTTTCTTGTGCAGAAGTTGTATAGAGGCTAGTTGTTAGGCACAAGAGGATGATAAAAAACCAACGCATGGTTATTATCCTTTCAAATTTATGGATGCCCACTCTGTTTTACATCATTTATCATAAATCATATAGGGTCTAAAGCAACCACCCGACTCATCAATAGGGTTAATCACCCAAATCTAGTTTTACTCATGGAATAACCAAGCGAAACATTAATACCCAATTCCTGGTTTGTGTGTTTTTCCAAGAATGACTTTTCCAGTTTGTCCATTAACCAACGCATTACGGACATCACCATCTAATTCATAAAGTGTTGCCACCCAAACAGGCAATAGAACTAATTGATAGGACATACCAGTTGGTGTTGTGGTAATGTTGACTGTAGCATCTTGCGCCGCGTGTAAACTATGCCGCATACGCATGGCTTCTCCTACAATAGACCGTGCTGTTAATGAGGCAACATCTACATCGACGCTATAAATTTGTGCTGGATGTTTGGCAAGCAGCTTGCTTTCGTAGCCAATCATTGCGCTTAGATCAAATTCACCAAGTTTATCAGTCATGCGACGTGAAGGAGATTTAACCGCAGAGACTAACACGTTGAACATCGAATCCATCAACGTTTCCGTATGATAAAGATCATTTGGCAAGCCCCCTGGCGATAGACGCGCATATGACTGATGACGGCTGCTTGGCTCCCGGATGATTGTACGCCGCACACTGACTTGTACATCAAACACCCAAAACGGAAGATAATGCCCTTCTAGGTTAACTCGTTCGATCCGATTATTATCAAACCAGCCTTTAAATCGTTCAAACCAACCTTTTAATCGCTTGCGGATAGCTTGCTCAGCTTGTTCTTGGTTGATAGCAAATGGTACAAGTCCCTGTGGTTGCTCAAATGAATCTAAGGCATCTTTTTCAAAAATATGATTAGACCCACAATATATACAACCTGTAGAGAGTTTTTGCCCACTCACCGTACGCTCCGCCCCACATGATTCACAGGCTAACAATCGTTCTCCAATAATCCATTTAACAGGTTGTGCCCGTCTCTCTAATAATGCCATCACCAAATTGCCACCTGAACCAGCTTGTTGACGTTTTTCATCCACATGACCACAGGATTTGCAAAAGATTAATCCCGTCAGATCATCGGTTGTCATATGTGGTGCGCCACATTTGGGGCAACGTAGATTAGTTGTTGTTACTCCCACCGCACCGCTGGCTTCTATGATTTCGGGTTCATGAAATGGATTATCCAAAACGGCTTCATCCGCTTCAGAAAGATCACCATTCAAAATCATCAGTTCGCGGATAGCAGCGGAATGAGCCGGTTGGTGTGCAATAACAGTTGAAAGATGTTCTCGTTTTTTTTCGGGGTCACGGGTAATCAATGCTAAATAATAGTGAGCATCTGCCAAATCAGGTTGAACATCCAATGCGCGCTGAAATGCTTTTGCCGCATCTTCCCATTTTTCTTGACGCATGTAAGTAATGGCTGATTCATATGCGGCTTTTGCCCATTTATTGACTTCTCCCACATGCTGTATTCCAAATCCTGGTGGTGGAATGGGACGACGCGGTCCATAAGCTGCGTTGTCTTCCGGTGCTATAGCCGCTGAAACATTCTCTATGAATGGCGATTCAGTTGATTTATTACGCTTGGTTGCCTGATCTATTCGCGGCATACTATAACCACAACGCCGGCATATTAACTGATCTGCTAAAATTTTGAAAGAACGCTCTGCTTGGCATTTAGGGCATTGTTTTGGTGCCAATGATTTTAGGCGGAGTTCGTTCAGCATGGGTGGATTCTCCGTTGAGTTATCTTGGGCTTATTTTATAGTTTTATCTTCAGGCGGCAGATGTGCTTAAACAACAAAGAGCTTGTGAATTTTTATATCTATAAAATCTCCCACATTAAAAATGATGTTATCGACACGAGACATCTGCTGGATCAACAGCGCGAGCAGATTGTCTAACTCGCTCATATTCAGATAAATATTGTGCCGCTAAGTCTGAATCACGGATGATGACCATATTTTCGTCATTGGATGTGATGGCGTTATCCGAGATATTAAATGAACCGGTCATCACAGTCACCCCATCAATGATAAAAACTTTGTGATGAAAAGTCTGTCCATTGCCATCTTGACGAACATCCAAACCAGCACAGAACAAGGCGGGCAACTCACTATATTGCGTCTCACTACCACGTGTTTCAAAAACACCAGCAACATCTACACCACGGGCTGCGGCATTTAATAAAGCTTCACCAACACGATCTTCTGTAAAAGAAAAGGTCATAAAACGGATTTCGCTCTGCGCGTTGTTAATTTCCTCTACTAGAATTTCGACAACTGGATCATCTGGTGAAAACAAGATGCGGACGGGAATTCCATCTTGAGTAAAGGCAAAGTCATTGGGCGTTTCTCCACGTGGTCCAAACTGCCCATCGATAAACATCTCATTAAACTGATCTTGGTATGCTTCTACTGCACGTTGGGAACGCAAGACAAGTAAATTATTGTTATTGGTGTATGTACCGCGAGCGGTAAAATTCATGGAACCGGTCAAGACAGTTGTGCCATCAAAAATCATAAATTTATTGTGCATTAAGCCGCTGCGTCCGTCATCAACATAAGGGATACCAGCTTGGATAATGTCCATAAAAGGTGATTCTTCATCAAGTAGCTCAGCTTCTTCATTTTCTTCAATAACGTGTTCATCATCAACAACCATCCGAACAGCAACTCCACGATTATGCGCTGCGATAACTGCCTCCGTAATACACTGATTTTTCCACTCAAAGGCGGCTATATCTAATGTGCGCTGTGTGCTGTTAATTAGATCGACAACGACTTGGTCAATTCCCCCCATGCAAGTTTCTGATGGTTGTGCATCGCTACGGGTAGGAGAGGTGAAATAAACTTGCCAGAAGGATTTTTGTGCCCCAAATCCTTCGGAGAACTGGATGGCACTTACATTAGCACTGCTAGCGGGTTGGCTGATGACCTGCCCTGTATCTGATGTCGTGTTGTTACTCGTGCTTAAATCAATACCAAAGTAGGAAGCAATAGCGATAACAATTGCACCGATAATCCCCATGATGAGGGATTGTGGTGTGACTTTAGTTTGTTGTTTCTTTTTGCTCATTTTTTCCTCTATATAAGTTTTGCCGATGCATTTATTTCAAATCAAGCCCTGGTATATCTCTCAAATCCAGCCCATGTCTAGGATTATCTTTTGGTGGATCATCAGGGTTTTCTTCAGTCATGGGGAAATCGCCAATGCGATTATCTGGTAAGGGAGCAGTGTGTGTGGAACCAGTTTCTAGCATCGCCAACAACATCCGCACCAC
>RFHA01000428.1 GCA_003696565.1 Chloroflexota bacterium | reverse complement strand
ACCGGTTCCGTCCGCATAGCTCATTGGATGATCTGACTCCGGTAGAATTTCGACAGCAACATCATCAGCAACAAATTCTGACTCCCACTGGTACATAAAAATGGGGCTAGACAACACCATCATCAGGCTAAGTTCAACGTAATGGGCGCGGTGTTCGTCAGTGGGATTCTAGTTCGGCTGGAGCCTCCACTCGAAATCGCGCCCTGGTTTGAACTAGGGCTGCCTTAACAACCTTGCTCATATGCGTCCTTCAAAATCATGTGCATACAACGGATTCAACTATACTCCGAAACTGTTCGATGTCATGTTCTGTGTTGAAATTTCCAACACTGACTCGCACCGTTCCTCCCTGCGTTGTAGAGTTGATAAATTCGTGTGCCCACGGTGAACAGTGAAGTCCAGCGCGAACTGCAATTTTTTTTGCACCGAGAGCAGTCTCAATCATTTGCGGTTTGATGCCATTGACCGAGAAAGAGACGATACCCGTGATTTGATTACGATCAGAGGGTAGATACACTGTCACATCGGATAAGTCTGAGAGAGTGTTTGTGAGGGCTTGTGTGAGTGTCTGAATATGATCATTGATCGCTTCACGCCCTGTCTGATGCAGCCATTTTAAGGCAGCATTCAAGCCTGCAATGGCACTGATGTTCTGGCTGCCTGCTTCAAACCGCGACACACCTTCCTGTGGCATGTCGATGCTTTCGGAAACAGTGCCAGTTCCGCCGCGCAGTAGCGGCTCCGGTCGCCAAGATGTACCGAAGGCGATTCCAGCGATACCGTAAGGTCCATAGAGCGACTTGTGTCCTGACCAGACCATGGTATCGATTCGTGACATCTCCAGCAGTTGTAAGCCTGCTGCCTGCGCTCCATCAACAAGGATGATGCAATCGGAGGCAACCTGCCGTGTGATCTGCGTCAGTTCGTTCACTGGCAGGATCAGACCTAAGACGTTGCTCACCTGCGAAACACACAACATTGATGGTGGTTCCAAGCGGAACAGTTTCTTTATTTCGTCAAGCTTGCAAGCCATCGTGTTCTTATCGAAGGGCAGTAGGCGGATGTCAATACCAACTGTTTTTCGCAGATGTTCCAGAGGACGCAGCACCGAGTTATGCTCAAATGGTGACACATAAACGACATCACCACGACGTAAGCCTGCGCCCATGATAACCGTATTTAGCGCAACAGTCGCAGACGGCGCGAATATAACCTCCGGCGCGTTCAGCCAGGCAGAAACCAGAACACGTGTCTCATCGACCAATCCGGCTGCTTTTCGCGCCAATGGATTCGCACCTCGTCCAGCGTTACCTCCGTACTGCCGGTAGAAGCTATCCATCGCCTGATAGACAACTTCCGGTTTTGGGAATGTCGTTGCTGCATTATCGAGATAAATGATGTCTTGCTCAATTTTCAAGGTCTTCTCCCATCACATGAACCAGGAATGCCAGCGCGATCTTGCGGCGCTCATCAATGGATAGGGGGCGACCGGCAATTTCCATAGTGGATTTAAAGTTATGTAGCAACCGCTGCCCATGTTGGGATAAATCAGAGGAACGAAAACGGAACTCACGTGGTTTATCATCGGGCAGTTGGATGACGAACGAAACCGCCTTGCCCTCCTCGATTAGTTCGTGGACATCGCGCTCAACTTCATCACGGGCTTTAAGCAATTCTGCTTGGAAGCGTTCTTCACTGTTATCGTTCCAATCACGCAGCGATATACCAAGAACAGCTTCTGACATACGGTTCCAGAATTGTGCATCATTCGAGTCTGTATCAAGCAGTAGATTGACCACGTTCTGTGTCAGTGTGGAGCTGAACTTGAAATCGTCAATGGTTGTGCCGTTTTTAGTTTGGATACTAGAGAGCCATGATTTCAGGGTGATTAAGCCGTCCTGTGTCAGCCCTGCATAGCCAAATTTATTCGCGACAAAGACATCTATACGCCTCTGAAGATCGTAGTAGGCATTACTGATTTCCTGCATGAGACGATCAACAGTAGCGGCAATCTGCTCTATATCCGAACTCTCATCTAACCCGAGCACACGCGGAAGCGTCGCAAAAATCGCCTTTGCAGGTTCCATCTGCGCCTTGCGGATAACATCACGGAACTGAATTGCTTGTTTAGAAACTCGGCTCGTATCACGACAAAATCTGGGAAGTCCTTGCAGCCAGCGGGTCATACCAATGCGGAGTCTGGTAAGGGGTTGTTTGCTACGATCTATTTCCTGAATATAGTCTTCAAAACGATTCTCTAAAACATACCATAAGTTTTCTAGCTCAGGTGCCCAATGCCCAATCTCGATAGCGTATTCATCAGGCTTTTCAATGGCTGTAATCAATGTGCGCCCGTTAATAGTGCTGATCGGTACGCGGTTATGCCACATACTGGTAACCATTAGACGGCTACGGAGGACAGCGGCAATCAACACAGGGATCACGCCTTTACGTAACCCGTAAGGAGGTGCAGTCAGTTGCATCACAAGTGGTTCCAGTGACTGTTGTTGTCCTAGACTCGCATTAAAATAACTCTCGATCTGATCCCATATATCTGCTAGATGCTCGTTATCCGGTCGGCTTACATACCAGTTTCCTTTTGTATCCTGTTGAAGAATCCCTGGGATGCGCAGTAATGAATTCAATGCAAGAACTTCAGGACCACGTCCTTCTAAACCGAAAGTTTCATCGGGTTCATGGGAGAAAAGTGCATCAATAACCTGTTGAGCAGCTCGGTTCTGCTGAGCAGTTGGATTACGGCGATTAAGCCCTTCGCTGTTCAACAATGGCGTGGCCGAGAATACATTGTCGCAAATGTCGCTGACAATCTTCGTCGTTTGCCCAGGACTATTCACACGATAACCATGTGCTTTGCCATCGCTACTTGTGGTGATCCAGATCGACTTTTGTTGACGTGGATCAATTAGATTTTTGATAATATTTTTAAGATGCCCCTCAGTATCCTCCAGTAACGAACTAATTTCGCGTTGAATGCGTTCGTTGTCATCATGCTGCCTGAGTGTGGCATCATTATTGATTTCTTGCAGGGCAAATAGTTCACGTAGAATATCGAGCAGTGAAATGAGCGTTTGATCCTCACGGGGGAATACATATACAACCTGTTCGTGAGCTTGGATGGCTTCAAATGCTTGTTGCCAATCAAGCTCACTAGTTGCGAGGACATAGACCACCAGCCCATCAGTCTCTTCTTGCTCAATTAGCAAGTCCCAGGGCGCATCCTGAAGCTCATCTGCCCAACGATAGACACCTGTGAAATAGCGGATCATTGAACGTTGTTGATTATAGCGACGTGCCAATGTGTAGGGTGCAGGTAATGTTTGTTCCAACAGACGACGGAGTTGAACAGGGGATGGATTAACACGCTCTAGCGTCACACGAAGCAGGTCTTCAAAATTAATGTCACTGCCGTTGATAAACGTCCAGTAGCCGTCGATCTGGCGATTCATCACCACTTTGCGCCGTCGCAAAGTGGTAAGTGCGTGGTTGACGGCTTGAAAATCCTCTTCGTCGCGTGCGCCCGTTGCCCAGGCAACAATGTTCGTATCAGGACGAATTGAACTGCTCTCGGCACAGATTGCGATGACCCCCAGTGCCTTGACCACTTCTTCGCCGATTTCATCGGACCCAGCTACCTTGTCCAATGCGTTGATTACGCCTGACCAATAGCGATGAGTACCAGAACCGCCAATATCTGCACAAATAGCGTTCTCGAAATAGTCCCAAAGATCAGCAACTCGGATTAACGGTGAATCCTTTTTGGTCAACAGCTTTTTCTCTATCAGACCACGTAGCGCGTTTGGCTCATCAGAGGTCAAAAACGTGAACATTGTGCGCTCGTTTTGCGCAACACGGTTTGACAAATGTGCTAATGCAAACACCGCTAATGGGTGCAGCGGGAAGGTGTTCTGGATGAGCTGACGTATTTCCTGTTCAGATAATGCGCCAAACAGACGATAGTCTTTCACCCAACCGACAAACCAATTCACCAACTCCTCATCGAGGTAATGATAGACAATCGCGGGATCGGTGTACTGAATGGCACTCGCAATGAGGCGATAAGCAATGAGTGGGTCGGCTGAAAGATCATGGCGTTGAAAGCGTCCCTCGATGCGCGACCATTCCTGCTGATAGGATTGTGGTAGGGAAGATGCGTAACCCTGCAATTCCTTGTGTGTGAATAACAGTAGATGAAGCTGATTATCGTGGCTATAGTTGCATGTCTCTGCAAAGGTCTGAAGTGTCGCTGCCTCATCCCCGAAAGCCTGCGAGGTGTGTGCTTCAAGATAGCGTCCGAACTCATCCCAGATCACGACAATACCATTATAGCCATAATCTCGGAGTTGTGTTGCAACGTCCCGATAGACAACTTCAGGAGTTTGTTCAATCAGTGGATCGAATACCGCCCCAGCAGTCATTTGAGCGTACAACTCGACGAATGCGTCGTAGGTCGCATTGTCTTGAGCTTTTAGGGCTGATACAAGACCATTGATTGAGCAATCACTATCTTGTAGTTGCTTCTCCAGGCGTGCCAGGAATTCAGGGTAATCGCTCTGCCAGCGTTCAATTGTATCAACAGCGGCATCAAATCGCGTACTGAGTTGAATATCGAGATGAGTATCATTCAATGAACGGGTTAACGCTCGTAGCATCGCAGAGGCAAAGTTACCTTCGTTACCCGATAAAACAACGGGGAACAGCCGCTTGTTTTCATGCAGATACGTTTGTGCTAGAGCCTCTGCATCAGTATTTACCTCACCTAGATGCTGTACAAAAGCCTGAATAGCCGCACGTAATTGAGATGTGTTTTCTAGCAGGGCAGCGAGTGCCACAGCGAAATGCGACTTCCCTGATCCATAGGCAGCATGTAGGACATGGGCACGTTGCGTGCGCTCTGCATCAGTATTACGCAGGATCGCCTTGAGTGCTTCGACTGCACTTTGCGTAGGAATATACTGCTCTACCGCATCTGGATCGCGCAGATCATATCGCACATGGATGGCGCGTTGAAAGCGAGAAATGGGTTTAATTATACTTTGAGTGTGCGTGACCATGTTTGCACCTCTTCTGCGGCATCTGCCTGCTCAACATAATAATGCTTCATGACCGTTTCAGCGGAGATATGTGGGAGTGTCAATTGATCAAGTCCCCCAGTACGTGTGAGCTGTACACGCCATTGCGGATAGCGGTCATTCAATTGACTAAGAATATCTTCAAAATCTGTGGGTTTGATATTGAATGTTCGCCCAACATTGCCAGGTTCACGTAACGCTATCTGCAAGCCGACCTGACTTGCTTCACAACGATTACTGCTCTGCTGGGCTTTGAGCAAGACGTACAGTAACACAAGTGGATGAATATTATCGGGCGAACCATTTTCGAGGCGGTAAGCTTTGACCTTTTTGCCTGTTTCTTCATCAAAATCTGTATAAGCAGATAAAAGCCCAAGCGTTGTTAATGGAGACTCTAGTGTATCTTCAGGAGATGTGTCTTGTTGACTTGGCAAATACGTTTTAATCAGGCAATCAAAGTCTTTTCGAAGTGAGCTATCTGCTACTGTCTTGTCATCTTCGCTCATTTGTGTGTTTAACCAGGATTTCAGGCGACTTAGAAACTCATCGTAGGTGAAACGTGTTGGAATGTAGTGATTGAAGAACCAGTACCAGGTCGTCGTCATTTCGGAGTTGGATATTAGATTGTGGTGTAAGAACCAGATGGTTCCGTCAAGTTCCTGGTAGGGATCATATTGACTGACAAGCTGACCAAAATAGGACAATTCTTGTATTGTACGACGACCCACAAACTCATCTGCGATACCACTAGCTTTCATCCAGAATCTCAAGGATCGCACCATATTCTTACCAAGACCAAGTTCTTCGGGTGCTTCATCATCCAAGAATATGTTAGGATTATCCAAGATAGCCTGGATACCTTTGTTCAGCCAGCCATCACGAATATAGAATGTCTCATGCTTGGCAAATGAAAATGACATATAAAATTTTCCTTATAGTGAGTCAAGTGGCACGAAACCACTACCGTTGCTATCAGTCTGTGGTACGGATTTACCGAATACGCTCAGGCTTTTTGCCACCAGACAACCGGTTGTGCCGAAGTGTTTCACACACTCCATACAGCCAGTACATACATCCTGATTAATTTCGTAGATGCGCTGATCGGGCTTGATGGTGATCGCACTCGTCGGACACACAGCGGAGCAGGCTGTACACTGAATGCAGGTCTGAAACTTCACCGATTGATAGCGCAAATAGGCGGTGATGTTCTTCATATGATCTTTGGGGTTGATAACCGTGAAACGAATAGTCGTACTGTTTTCCGGAGCCTGTACGATGATCGCATCCCACTTTTGACCAGATCGTCCCTCCAGGTAGATTTCACCTAATGCAGCACGACTGCGATCGCGGTTGATCTTGCCGAGTGGCTTGAGGAACTCCTCTAATTCAACATCAACGGGACGATTTACTTCGATCTGAATGGTGTTGTCCATGTCACCACAGGGTTTCGCCTCGATACCAGTGAAGGCGTTTTCCATCCCTGCACCGCCGAAACGCTTGACCCAGCCACGGTCATCAATATATTCTTCCGGATCGGGCTTATTGATACGGCGGGCAAAGTCTACCAACTGATTACGCCAGCGTTCCGAATCCTCAGGGAAGAATAGCTTACCGAGCATTTCTGACCACTCAGAATTGAGTGGACATAACCAGCAACCGACACGGGTATAGCCAAGTCGGTATGATTTATTGAATGTGACTTCGTTCGCCAGTATGTACAGCCAAACATCGAACTCAGTCCAGTCGATGATCGGTGATGCAGTGATTTGCTGACCGATCTTGGCACCTACAGTCACCCCATTTAGTTCGTCATCAGAGGATACTTTGACAACCTCTTTGATGCGTTCGCCATCATCGCCGCGAATCCTGTGGTATTTGCTACGTTGAGTAGACTCATCACGTCGAATACCATAGAAGGTGAGTACCTTTTGATCGCCAAGCGTTTGTAGCAAGTTGTTGATCGGACCGGCTTTGAAGATGGTGCAGCACCAGCGCATGACACGGCTCGGAGGTCCGATCTCATCGACCATTTTATGAAAGTCATGCTCAGCACGTGCCTCAAAAAACGGAACAAGTGGGTTCTCTTCTCGAAACTGCTCGACATAGGCATAGGTGTTTTCATCTTCAAGCGTCGTGTCACCAAAAACGTGTAAGATGTCCGAGCGTCCTAATCCACGTCGGACGAGATCAGATACTACGGTGCTGTCTTTCCCACCGGAAAACGATACCATCAACATTCGACGTTTAAATCGTTTGACGCAGTTCTGTATAAAGCGAAATGCTTCATCTTCCAACGCATTCAGGTATGGACGGTTGATCTCTAGTGCTTCTTTATAATCGATCAACAACTGATGATCGACAGCGTCGTAATGTTGACTGTCAGCAATAAAGTCGCCTATCGCAGGTAGGTCTTTCTTAAGTTGATCTGCTTTGGGCAGTCGTACTGTTTCACCATTGATATAATATGAGGTTGATTTACTTGCACGCCACACCTGCTCTTTTAAAAGAGGTCCGTGACCATAGAACTGCAAAATGCGCCGCTCACGTGAAAACACCGGACGCACGTCAGTCGATAGATATTTCGCATCATTACTGCAGTAAACACAGGGGGCTGATTTGACCTTACAATCAGTCTTAGTCTTGAAAACCCCGTGACAATTGTCACACCAATAGACACCTTCGTGCATAACATATCCTTGGCAATTTATGATATTTCAAATTTACGGCTAAGTTCTGGAAGAAGTAAGTCTCATCACATTGCAAATAAAATTTTTCTTCCAGATACAAGGATTATAGCACAAATGTGTTGAATTGCGAACGCACAGCAAGTACGGGTAATGTATCAAATTCGGTTGAAATAGAAAAAGACGTGAAAACCGATTAAAGTTTTGTTGTCATACAAATACAATCGGAGTCACGTCATGTCGCTCAAGATAAATCAAACTCTGCAAGGTTTCAATTCATTTTTTAGCGATTT
>RFHA01000427.1 GCA_003696565.1 Chloroflexota bacterium | reverse complement strand
ATTACCGTAGATTTCAGAAAAATAGGGAAGCATTTCTTCCAACACTTCTGGATCAACTGGTGTAGTTGCATTGTGATCCAGATAAATCATGTTTTTCATGAGTTCTTTGGGCATCGTTTACTCTTTAGTCGTGGTTACACCGCGTATGTTTTCTTGAACGATGCGATTGATGTCACTCAGGTTCTTCACACGCTGGAACAGCAACAGAACCCCGCGATTAATATGAGCGCGGAAGTAGTCTTCCAAGTCCGTGTCTAGGTTCAACCCATCGTAAGCGCATCTCTCACGCAACAGCGCAATATAGTAGTCATCCCACTCGCCGGTCAACGTATATCGATTCAATTCACGATCACTATCCTGTGGATAGTCGTCTGGGGTGGGAATTTGGGGTTCGTTCAGCGAAAGGCAAAAGCCCAAGCGACAGAGAACGTTGGGACGAAGACCTGTAACAGCTTTGAGGTATCGAAGTCGCTGGTCGGCTTCCTGGCACACTTTTAAACGAGTCAGTTTCATACGGCAACCTCCGATTGCATCTCACCAAAGTATCCTTCTATTACCTCCGTATAGCCCTTATCTTCATCATATTCCAGCCGGTAAACACGTGAAACATCGTGCTGGATACGGTTAAAGGCAGTAGCATCAATCTCGGTATCTGTTGAAAGGATAATGACCTGATGTGCCGCCAGAGGGAAGAAATTTTCCAGAAGCGTTGCTCGGTGGTCGGTGTCCAACCGTCCCATCGGTGTATCCATGATGATCGGCAAGGCGCGTCCAGAAACTGCACGTAGTGCCCAGAGCAAAGCCATCGCATAGAGCTGCTTCTCACCAGCAGAGAGTTCTGTCTTCGGAATTTCAGTATTGTTTTCACCCAATAATGTGACATCAAACGTCTGCGGATCAATCACAACAGACTGCACTAAATTCTTCTTTCGAGCGAGTAATTTGAAGTATTGTACGAACTGATCTTGCAGTTCACCGACCTTTACAGCCGTGATACGCTCAAGATACTGATCCAATATGACCTGGGCTTTTGCTGCGCGTTCGACACGCGCAGCAATACCGGCAGCTTGAGCCAAGTCCTTCCAAGCGCGTTTGCTTGCTCGTTCAGCTTCAGCTTCTTCGATTTGAAGTTGCTTGATTTTGCCATCTATATCAGTGATTTGGTCATTGAGACTGCCTTCCTCATTTGCTAGTTTATGAAAAGCGTCAATTAAAGGCGAAGTTACATCCTGCTCTGGCACTTGCTTGATTGCTTTTTCAACTTCGACTCTTTCAGTCTCTAGTTTCTCTAAATAGATAGACATCTCATGTAGCTTTCGAGGTACATCATTCATCGCTTCATACATCCAGTTTTGAATGCGACGCAGAGCATCTTCTGAAATTGGATGACGCAGCTGAATATCATCCAATGACTTTGGGTTTGTAAGGGATGCTTCAATTTGAAGCAGTAGTTGATGCCACCCTTCATCACTTAAGCCCGATGCGTATTCCATTTTGAACTCTGGTGCCGATAACCTTGCAACAATCTCTTTGGCTTTACTGTGAAGCACTTCTTGTGTCAGTTTTTCTCGTTTAGCTTCCGCTTCCAGTGCGAAGCGTTCACTGAGACGTTCATTCCAATGCGGAACAAGGGCAAACGGAACTAACCCTGCTGACATTTCTCGGATTTGATCACTGACACGGTCAATCTCCGCATCAAGGAAATTGCGGCGTTCGATCATCTTATCTTGATGCTCGACGAAACCACCACCTTCTCTTAGAAGTAACTGCCGCGCACTTTCAATGCGTTTACTCACATGATCAATCTTAGTCTTGAGGCTGGCGCGATCCTGTTTGAGTTCAAGGATGCCCTCACGTATCTTTTCGAGCCGTTGCTCAGCTTTTTCAGCTTCCTGCTGTAACTTTGAGTGTTTTTTGTTTTTCTGTCGCCTTAGATAAGTGCTGAGGTCTGACTGTAAACGTTCGATCAATTCAAGATTAAGTAGACCACGAATAGCATCCGCAAGAGCTTCAGCTTCTGTTGTCTCGTTAGCCAGAGCTTGTATCTGTTCACCATCGAAAAAGAAAAGGTCAGCAACCCCAGGTGGTATCAGATCGCGCAGAAAATCATCCCAGTGTTCTGGTGGTATGTCATACAACGGTTCACTGTTCTTGAATACCCTAACCGTCTCTTCTGGGTTTTTACCTTCAAATCTCCACGAGCGAGTAGCTTCATACACGCTCCGGTTTCCGCCATGTGTATGCTCAAATACGAGGCGTATTTCTGCATATTGTGATTTTTGGTTGCAGAGATCGCGATGCAGGCGCTGAGAAATGTAGGTGTCGTAATCTTGTTTGCGAACACGATTTCCCAAAGCACTGCGCCCATATAGACACAACCGAATTGCCTCTAAAATCGTGGTTTTCCCTGAGCCATTCTTACCCCCAAATAAAATGATAGGGCGGGTGTCATCATCACTAGAATAAGGGCGAAGATCAAAATGATTTTCACCTCGATAGATACCAAAATTTTCAATTACAAGCGTTTTAAATATCATTACTCATCCGTTTCCATAGCAGATGTGCCAGCCCATTCGTATTTTTCTTGGACTGTTGCTTCATCATCCCAGTCTTCACGCAGTACGGCTTCAATACGCGCAAAAATACCTGCTCTACGATGCATACCCTGCATCTGGCGTTCTTCTTCCAGTAAACGTGCAATCAATTCCGTAGGGTATTTGTCATTAGCTTGGCATATTTCATCCAATATCCGATACTCTTGAGCCGAGAATGTACCAATATCATCTTGAAGCCAATCTAACCGCTCCCCTGTAACCTCCTCATATATAATGGGAACCGTATCTTCCCAATCAGGAAACTCCACGCGCCAGATACGTCGTATCTCATGAAGCTCGTCTTCGGTAATAAGTTCTATACCTGGATCAGGACCGTACTCACGGACTAACTGCTGTGTTTCTAGCAGACGCTTGAGCATTTGTTTACGAATATTTTTGCGATAGGGACCAGGAATCACTTTATCATCAACAACAGTGATTCTCCCGTTACGTCGCTTGAAATCCCTGTATTCATGTTTCTTCTCAGGGTCTTGTGTCTCGCTGAGCCAATTACGAAACTCAAGCATTGGTATCATCCACTCTTGACCATTGTCAATCATGGATTCCATTGACTTATCTTTGGTCACAACAGTACATGTCCAGCATCCAAAACGGCTATTCCCGCAAGACGGGGTTGTTTTATCAATTACAAGCGGGCACTCGTCCGATTGTGCGCTACGGTACAATGCTGCTAGATCACGGTTATTGTGCCCCCAAGGCGATGGCACTTCAAGCAGGTAGGTCCACACATCATCTGTCGTAAAATCCTCAATGGGAGTATAGACCATTGCCCTCGCCAACGAATGATGTCGGCGCAATTGCGAACCAGCAACTTTACGATGGTTTGCCATGACCTGTCCACGACTCGCGCTCTCTGTTTTGCGAGCACCCAGAACCATCACAACCTCACCAAACTCCGCAGCTTTTTCTAGAATGAAGCTATTGGCAGGATTGATCTTCATTCTCTCGGTACACCACCGAAATCGCTGTGTAGGAGCAGGATAGCCGCGCCCGATGAGATTTACCCAAAATGTCTCGGTCGTTTTTGGAACAACTTTGTGAGCAGAAATCGGCAGTCTTTGCCTCTGAGCAGCTTCGTTGATCTTACGGAGAGAAATGTCTATGTGGTCAACAATCATTGGCGTTTCTACCAACGTATCGGATGCAATGACATAAATCGGCATCGTCAGTTCTTCAGCGGGAAGATCAGACAAAGCGTTCCACACGATTTGAAGAGTGGCCGTCGAGTCTTTCCCACCACTATAGCCAATTACCCAGGGAAGGCGAGTTGACTGATAGACCTGACGAATCTCATCATAAATCTCGACTAGTTCACGATGTTCAAATACTGACAGATTTTCGCTAGGAAGTCCGCGTCGGTTCATTTTCGTCCTTTCGCTCTACCAGTTTTTCCAGTTCAAGTTCTTCTTCGGAAAGTGGTAGATCAAGAATTTGCTTGATAATGTTGACTGTTAGCCCAACGTTGTTTCTTGCCTTGCTCATTCGTCCATGCTGCATCGCACGGCCTTCCCACAACAAAGTATTCGACCTGCGCCAATCAATCTTCGTTAATCTCGAAAGTCGGTCTGTCCAGTCGTCGGGGTGTCGCTTCACTAATTCCGCACCAGCTTCACCCAGGGCTTGGAGGACAACACCATGGCTGTGGACATACTCTTTACGTAGGGTTGCCGCTGATACGTTACCCTGAATCAATGTCCGCCACTCGGGGATGACTTCTCCAAGGCGATGCCAGTAATTTAGAGCAAGTGTTCTATCTGAATCTTTTACTATATCATCGTTCGACGCAACTAGCAACGATTTGGTGGCTTGATAGATTGCATGGAGTGTGAACAGATTCGTGCTACGGTTAGAAATCGTTGTTTTCTCGGTTTCCGTACGGTCAATAAAAACGGGAACACTGTAGACAAGATCAACTGCTAAAGCTGCCCAAGGATCACGATGATCGTAAAGAACACTCAGCGATTTCGTTGGACGAACAGCATGTTTATTGAGATCAGCAAACATCTGCTGTGATCGTTGCAGCCCAGCGTCGACAAACAGCACAACAGCGATACTCTCATCTCCCAAATCGGGATTCTCTTGCAAAGCGTACTCAATCGCAGCCCGCCGATGTTGACCATCATTGATGACGAACTGAGCCTCCATAGGAATACGTAGGGTACCGATGCTGCGACGGTATCCTTTATCACCTTCCGGTTGAAATTCGACATTCGCATCTACGGATGCGGTAATGGCTGAAAAGACATAGTTATCAGAATGGTCGAGCAAGTATTCAGCAATAGCCGGTATCCTAGCCCGATTCAGTGTACGCTGAGCACGAAGCTCTGCAGGTAGTACTCTCTCATTAAAAAGAAACAGCCTCGGGATCAATTTCAATGAGCACATCACAACGTAATATTCACGCTCAGCTTGAATGCCCCGTATTGCAGCAAATTCATGATAATTCATTGGATTTACCACAGCATCTATGTGGAAGTTAAAATATCTTTATTAGAAGTATAGTTACATTTCAAATTATGTCAATTTTTAATCCATTCAACTCTTAAGTGCTCATGATCACCCCTGTCTCATTGTCACAACCGTCACAGGTCGAAATTGGCTACTTAGACTTGTCTAGCCCCAGATTTATGTACCAGTGGGAGTCAGAATTTGTTGCTGATGATGTTGCTGTCGAAATTCTACCGGAGTCAGATCATCCAATGAGCTATGCGGACGGAACCGGT
>RFHA01000426.1 GCA_003696565.1 Chloroflexota bacterium | reverse complement strand
CCACTGCCCCGACACATGTTTTAGTAATAGAATTATGGATATTAAGGCTATTACCTCATGTTGCATTAGATTGTACTCAATTGCTGAGAATTGTCAACCGGGGAAATAGGGTTCAATATAATATTGATCATTATCCCCTTCTGCCACCCAGCCGATTAAGTCTCCGTGCTCTACGCGATACCAAACATAACGCTCACTGCATACGGGACCTTCCAGAACAAAAAATATGGTGCCTACGTTTAGTTGCCCGATAATGCGATATTGTGTACTTGGTCCAGAACGCACATTTAATGGACGTGTATCGTCATCTATTACCCATCCACGCTCGTTGACGATCATCCGTGTACTTGGGGCGGGTGATGGGCAAGCCGGTGTTGATGTAGGAATGGGCTGGGAGACAATATACGGTACCAGGGTTAACCCTGGCGTTGATATAATCAATTGCGTAGGGGATGGTGTGGACGAATGGGCAATTGTCGCCAGTGATGTCTCGTTTTCTAATGAATTACAAGCAGCTCCCAAGAGCAAACCCAACAGACCAAGCACCAACCATCTCATACGATTTCCTCCAACACACTACCTTATAATCATTGTAGTTGGTGGTGCTTGTTTTTCAAAATTACCCCGGTCCGGTGGTGATAGTGCGGACGATGATAGCAGCTAACATCGTAAATCCCCAAATGTAACTTCCCATTGCCGGGCGTTTTTTGGCAGTGACTTCTACGAATACAAAAAACGGTAATGAAAGTACAACGCCATATCCATAAATAATATGGACTTCTTCTCCAGGTCTACCGCCAGCTAGCCACATCGCCCCCCCAATCATGCCTTGCATCACCATGAAAGCCATAATGGTATATGTCACACGTCTAAACCAAGGGGTTACATCACCGTGCCGAATTAAGCCGATATAGATTGCAATAACCAACATAATTATTGCAACAGCCAACCCCACGCGGCTAATCCAGTAATGTATTTGGTGCAAAAAACCATAATCATCCGGCGTAATCAGTAACCCTAATATCAGCCAAATTAAAAATGCGATGAAAAGCATTGCCCCGATGATGCCAGTTGTTCCAAGTTGATGAAGTGTTTTTGGGATCATGAGGTTGTCTCTGTGATTTTTTGACGGGATACTTTAGCTGTTTCTGGGATATTGGTTGCCAGCCAGTAGCCAATAAAAATCAAAATAGCCCCACACATCTCTCCTAAGTATTTGAAAGATGGATCTCCCAGGCGGATAAATACACCACCTAATGCTGGTAATAACCCCCCAAGTGCAATATACCAATTGCCAACCATACGATTACGCATGATTTGCTTACGACGGAACAATCGTGCAGAGTAAATCGCACCGCCAACCAGTAAGATTGTTCCCCATGTATTCATTACTGGAGAGAAAAACCGCACCGTTCCACGAATTTCTTCTCCCATGATGTGTTTATAGATGGTTGTCATATCTGCACCTTGATACCACGCTGTGGCATCCATCGGTGTGAAGAAAAGCGTCCAAGGCAGAGTCATGACTGCTACCAATAACAACGCCATCTGTAGGTTACGGGCGATGCTGCCGCGTCGAATTAACAAATATGCTGTCCCTTGACCTAGCCAGGGGGCAACCATTAATGCCCCAGTCCAATACCATAATCCAAAGAAAAATGGACTCCACCAAATAGCTAAAATGACCTGACTGAATGTACCCAGAAAATACATGCTTAAACCGATACCCCATGCTAGTAAGTGGGGGCGGCGTAGTTGATACCAGCGTCGTAGCACGAGCGCGGCAAATATACCTGTGGTGATTGAGCTAATCACCGATACAAGAAACGGAATTGTTAGGAAGTTTTCCATTACGCCTCAAATATGCCTCAGTTAACCATGATATTGAGACATATTGTAATGGGTGAATCTGTAAAAATCTATAAAAAACGGACTCTAGTTGAGTCCGCTTTTGCGTCTGAATTTAGCTTGCGCTAAGGTGTATATGATGATCCATCTCTGGATGAGTATCTTCTGGATTAGTCACAACTTGTAATGTGGATGGATGTAGCATACCTGCAATTGCGCTTTGGGTTGTCGTAATCGCATGATCCCAAGTGGCTTTGCCTTGTTGGTGTTTTGCTTCAAAATGTGCTACCGCACTCATCAGGCGGCAGGCTTCTGTCATGAGTTGCTGTGCTGTGCAGTTGGTCATCACCTGTGAGCGTTCCCACCATTTACCATAACGATAATGGGGTGTTACTTTGATCTCTGGTTCGATCAAATTAGCGATAATTGCCTGCGAATCAAGAATACACTCGTTAAGGTCGAGTGCGTCTTGTGGGGTTCCCATGTGCATGACATAATTTTTTCCATAACGCGCCTGAAAAGTGGCAGTTAACTCTACCAGACGGGCTGCTTCATTTAAAATAACACGAGTCTTGTCCAGGTTTATCATAGCTACCACCTTTCTTTTGTTGATTTAAGATAAGTTTTTCTTAAACTTTATTTAACACCATCTTAAATAAAAAGTAAAGAGGTAAGGGGTGATTTACTGAACTTTTTAGGAAAAAGATCAGAATTTCTTAACAATTGATGTGGTGCTAGGGCAGTGTGAGTGCCCTAGTCGCTAGTGGTTTAATAAGTCTTTGAGTGCGTCTTGAAGGGTAGGGAAACAAAATTGATAACCAGAGTCTACTAGCTTAGGGGCATAAACCCGTTGACTATCTAGTACGGTTGTTGCCATTTCTCCTAAGATGAGCTTAAGCGCGGCATCCGGAACAGGATATAGGGCAAACCAACGTCTTACTCTTGCCAGCGTGCGGAAAAACTCAGCATTGGTTACAGGCATAGGCGAGGTGATATTAACTGCACCAGTTAGTGTTTCACATTGAATGATATGTTGGATAGCCCCCGCAACGTCTATGTTATGAATCCAAGGGATCCATTGATTGCCATTTCCCAGTCGATTGACCCCTAATCGTCCTGCTAGTGATAGGGCGGGAAAAGCTCCCGCGTGCCGATCAAGCACGATGCCAATTCGCATTAAAACACGACGAACTCCCGCAGATTCGACTGGAATGGTTTCTGCTTCCCACAGTTTACACACTTCTGCCCGCCAGCCAGTACCGGGTGAGGTGATCTCACCGATAGCAAGCTCACCACGAGAGCCATAGTAACCAACAGCGGAAGCTTGTAATAGGGCACGTGGCTTATGTTTTGCCTCAAGAATTGCCTGTGTGATCGCACGGCTGGTGTCAATTCGACTTTGTAGTACAACTCGTCGATGTGTCAGTGTCCATCGCCAATTGGCGATATTTTCCCCAGCTAGATTGATAAGAATGGTATCCTCATGAATAAGCTCACACCAACCCTGTGGTGTGAGCGCATCCCAAACTCGTAGCTCTACCCCAGGCGGCATGAATTGTTGCTTGCCGTTGGTATCCCGCGTGAGGATAAATACCTCATGATGAGCAGCTAACTGTTTAACTAACTCCCGTCCAATTAACCCTGTACCACCTGCTATGATGATCCGCATGATTGATTTACCATATGACCTAAAACATAAGTTTGTTAATTATAACTAACAGCTAGCGTATAATCGATGGGGACAGTGGTCACTGGTGCAAAGGGAGATACGGCAATGATAACCTTCTCATAAGAGGGTTGTAATGACAAAGACCAGGAAGCATTGCCTTCTGCTAACCAACGGGTAATGTGTGGTGTATGATTGTCATCGTATTGTAAAACTTGTACCCATGCCCGCTGCGGTAAAATATTATCAATTAACACCCAACCCGCTGATTCCCACCCGCCATTATCTGTTTCAAAGTTTGAAAAATAGTTGATCTCTGGTATGGCAATATCGTCAATAGCGAAACCGGGTTCTGTCACAGCATCGTCTGTGATGTACTCAAAACGGATCAGAATTTGCTGACCAACATATTGATCTAATGAAATGCTTTCTTGTACCCATCCATCGGAGTAACCCGTATAGCCCATACCATAGCTATTACCGAAAGGGTTTTGTGTTGTGGTGTGATCTGTACTGAGGAATTGCCAACTTTCGCCGTTATCTGTACTGACCAGCACATAACCATAATCCCAAAATTCTTCGATATTGTACCAAATATGATAGGTTAATGTGGCGGAGTCAACATTGGTTAAATCAAAAGCACGGGTTAATGTCATATCACTGGTATCCGCGCGGTTGGAATACCACATCTGCGTGCCGCTATAAGCGTCAGTAGGAATCAAGGGAATGGTATCTGGCATAGTGAGAGTGATGGTCATATTGTCGCTACGTGGTGATAATTCAAAATATGTTGTGGCATATTGATGACCCGTGACTTGAGCTTGGTCAATCAAGGGCTGGGTAGGGGGGCGCATATCTATATTCAAAGTGTTATAGCCATAAATTGTGTGCTGATCTTGAATATAATTTGCTAATACCCAATCTGCAAAAAATTCATCTACGCCTGGCTCATTCATTTTTTGCAGAATATGATCGATGGCTGTTAAACCGTTTTCACTTGTTTCACTTAAAGATTGGATGCCGCTTACACCATAACGCTCATAAAAATACGTGATAAACATAAATCCAGCACCGTAGTTGACACCACGGAAATCGTTGCTTAAGCCAAATGTGTTAAGTTGCGTGTTCGGATACGGCAAAAACATCGCTGGGTAACGATTAGCTGAGGTATAACCGAGATACAATTCAGTAAATGTGGAAAATCCCTCATTCATCCAAGTATCCTCATTTGGGTCTTGATGATATTGGATCATGTGTTGAAATTCGTGTGCCAGTGTGCTTTGGATTGCTTCACCCGCGAGCGTATAGAAGGCATCCAAATTGACGAAAAACATCTCTCGCTCATTCGTGTGGTCAATCACTTCGCTGGGGTAAGTATG
>RFHA01000071.1 GCA_003696565.1 Chloroflexota bacterium | reverse complement strand
GCGACGATGATAAAAAAGACGACTCCGGCTCATCTCGCTTCGGTGGATCATCATCACGGTTTGGCAGCGGCTCATCATCTTCCGGCGGATCACGCTTCGGCAGTGGCAGCGGTTCATCACCATCCAGCGGATCACGCTTCGGCAGTGGCAGCAGCGACGATGACAAAAAAAGTGACTCCCGTTCCTCTTCAAGTAGCAGCAGTAATGCTGATAAAAAAACCGATGATAAATCATCATTTGGTTCACGCTTTGGTGGATTTTTTAATCGTGGCAAAAAAGACGATTCACAGCCCGATGATAAAAATAAAAAAGATGACTCCAGTTCCTCTCGCTACGGTGGCGGTTCATCACCATCCAGTGGATCACGCTACGGCACTAGCAGCAGCGGCAACGATAAAAAAAGTGACTCCAGTTTCTCTTCAAGTAGCAGCAGTGATACTGATAAAAAAGCCGATGATAAATCATCATCTGGTTCACGCCTTGGGAGATTTTTGAATCGTGGCAAAAAAGATGATTCCCAGCCCGATGATAAAGGTAAACAAGCTGATAAAAAATCCGAAGACAAAGCATCGTCCGGTGGGCGTTTTGGTGGACTTGCCGCACGCATCCCAGGCTTTGGCAGGAAGAAAGATGCAGATGCATCTGCATCAACAAGCAGTGCTGACGATAAGAAACAATCCGCTTTCGGAGCAGATTCTAGTAAAGGTAAGACTTCTCGAATCGGTGGCAAATCATCCAAAACGAATACGGATAAAAAAGATGCAACGGCAAAAACGGAAACGCCTAGCTTATTCACCCGGATAAGTGAAAGGTTGCCCTTTGGGCATCGCTTAAAAGAGAGTCGATCCAAAAAAGCTACGAGTAAAACCCGTGCAGAACGTGCAAAGAAAACCCCTCATCTCAAAGAAGGAGAAGGGTTATCCCTAGATGATAAACTGGATATTTTGGGGGTTGCTTTAGTTGTCACTGCGTTGGTGTTGTTCTTCAGCAGTTTATCCAATCAACAAGGCACATTAACCGGCACCATCAACACATTAATTTCTCAGATTTTTGGTAATGGTGCAATTGCCGTACCATTTGCGATGGGTGCGATCGGTGTATGGTTAATCATCCGCCATTTTGGGGATGAAGCCCCAGAGATTGATCCCGTACGCATCGCTGGCTTGGTGATGCTATATATTGGCATTCTGATGGTCTTTATGATTATTGAGACTTTCATTGATAGCATTTACACACTCGCCAATGCAGAAACTTTCCCGATCATCGTCCGTAACCACACTATACAAAACGGCTGGGGCGGCGGTTGGATCGGTGGCGAATTATATATCTTGCTGGTTACAATGCTCGGTGAAATCCCAGCGTTCTTTGCCGTATTTGGTTGGATTATCGTCAGCGTGATGCTAGCAACACGTACAACCGCCGCTGAGTTAGCCGTTTTTGTCATCAGTGCTTGGCGCAGTTTCCAGATTGCGGTTCAACGACGGGCACAAGCGCGCCGTGTGGAACGGATGAAACAATTAGAAGCCCGTAATCAACAACAGGCGGCTGAAGTCCACATCAGTAAGCCAGAACCTGGCAGTTTACCAGCTGGCTCACAAAGTGCCCTACCACAAGGAGAAGTGCCAATTGAACAACGTGGCATCCTGATCCGCCGAGGTGGAGAAGCACAACCTATTCAGAATGCACCTGCAGCCAGTGCCCCCCCACCACCAACACAATTACCAGAACGAGAAGCACAATCCCGCGGTGGTTTGCTAAGCAGCTTTACCTCTCGCTTAAAAAATGCTGTGCCATTTAGTGGGTCTAAATCAAATGAGCAAGCAATAACCGCTCAACCAGAGCCAGAGTTGGAAATCGTCAAACCACAAGAAAAAATTATATCTTCGCCGCCGCCACCAACAACGATGCCCACACCTGCCAAAGAACAGTCAACCACAGCTGTACCTGCTAACCCAGCACAACCCGCAGCAGCATCAGTTGGCGGGCGTTCACCTTTTGCACGCCCAGACGGCGCTGAGTCCAGCTTATTAAAGCCGCGTCCCTTCACCAGCCCAGCCTTTACACCCAAATCCGATGAGGACGACGACCAAGAGACGACAACCGCACCAGATGACTTATTAGCGCGGGACTTCCCACAATCCGCAGAGCGCGCCGCACGGTTAGATCAACTACGCTCTGGGCTAACTCGTCCAACAATTGATGATGAGGATGACGAAGAAGACGATGACTTAATGGATGACGAGGCATTAGCCGCAGCTGTACAACCCGCTGCATTTTCACCATTTAATAAACCTGAGCGAGATGCAGCCGGCACACCGTCTCATAGCCAAGGGTTTACCTTGCCCACATCCAAAGCTGGTACACCACCCAAACCGCAGGATGATTCGTCCGCAGTACCTAAGCCAGTAGAACCGCAAAACCGTCCCATGCCCAAGGTTGTTGCATCAGCTGAACCAGCACCGGCGATCAACCCAGGGCAAAAGCGAACCGAGCAGCCCGCCAAAGTGTCTGCCACGCCTATGCGTGGTGCCAATAAACAATGGCGTTTGCCAGATTACCGCACGTTGCTAGCTCCCGGTTCAGAAGGGGATTTTGACCGCAATCAATTGGTACAACGCGCACGCATCATCGAGGAAACGCTAAAGAGCTTTGGTGCCCCTGGTAAGGTTGTAGAAATTAACACCGGTCCAGTTATTACGCAGTTCGGTGTTGAGCCAGATTATTTAGAAGGACGCAGCGGCAAAAAGAGCCGTGTTAAAGTAAGTGCAATCGCCCAGCTAGATAAAGACTTACAGTTGGCGTTAGGTGCCAAATCCATCCGTGTAGAAGCACCTGTCCCTGGTAAAGGGTTTGTTGGGATCGAAGTACCCAATGAGGAAGCGTCTCTGGTCAGCTTGCGTGATGTGATGGAAAGCCCTCAATTCAACAAAATTGCGGAAAAATCCATGTTGGCAATCTGCTTGGGGCAAAGTGTAGATGGCACACCTGTCGCCGCTGATCTAGCGCAGATGCCGCATTTGCTTGTCGCTGGCACAACTGGTTCTGGTAAATCAGTCTGCGTCAACGCCATAATTGCCAGTTTGTTAATTCGCAATACGCCGGATCAAGTCAAGTTTATTATGGTTGACCCCAAGCGTGTTGAATTAACCGGCTACAACGGCATTCCACATCTTGTTGCGCCTGTCGTGGTAGAACTAGAGCGCATTGTGGGCGTACTCAAGTGGGTTACGCGAGAAATGGACGAACGCTATAAAAAATTCAGTGAAGCCGGTGCCCGCAACATCACAGATTATAATGAACACCGTCCAGAAACAACGCCCCCCATGCCTTATATTGTTGTTATCATTGATGAACTCGCAGACTTGATGATGCTTGCGCCAGACGAAACAGAGCGCGTTATCACTCGTATTGCTGCATTAGCCCGTGCCACCGGTATCCATCTAGTCATCGCTACACAACGCCCATCAGTTGATGTTGTCACCGGTCTCATTAAAGCCAACTTCCCGGCACGTATCGCATTCGCCGTTGCCGGTGGTGTAGATAGCCGCGTGATCTTAGATCAACCAGGCGCAGAACGCTTGCTTGGTAAAGGGGATATGCTCTATATGAGTGGGGATTCCCCCGCGCCTCAACGGTTACAAGGTGTGTTTGTTTCCGATATGGAAATCAACAACATCTGCCGTTATTGGCGGTCGCAAGGGGTCGCTACTGAACAAAAACCAATTACGGCATTGGTCATGGATGACTCAACCGAATCCACAGCTTCTATCATTCCAAAGGGGGATCGCTTCATGGCATCACCACCCCCTTCCACACAAAAAGCCTTTTGGGATGAAACATCCCCCGCTAATCCAGATAATCATTCAGCTGGATACGGCTCAACCAGTGTGGATGAAGCAGGACATGAAGATGAACTTTATGCCGAAGCAGTCGAATTAGTGCGCCGTCTCAACAAAGCTTCTGTGTCATTATTGCAACGTCGGTTACGTATTGGTTATACCCGCGCAGCCCGTTTGATTGACGTGATGGAAGCGGAAGGTGTAGTTGGTCCACCCACAGAAGGCAGCAAGCCGCGTGAGGTATTACCATATAAGAAATAAAATAACAGACGTAACGTTTGTTATATGCAGGTATTTTAAGAAACCAATCTTATATATACAACGTGGGGGTGAGTGACGTTGCCAGGGGATTTCTCTCTTGGCAACCACTACGGGAAAAACTTCCCCCCGCGTTATTTACACCATTGAGCCAGGCAAAGGAATCGGCGTAGTGGGCGGCACAGATGGCAAATTGCTTTGAATCAACGGTAGCAGAACATACACCGTCAACATAGCAATAATCATCAGTAATGCAATCAGAAGATAAATCGCACGTTGCCATGTCCACCCTTCTGATTGAATCAGATCATCATCGGTTAACAACCAATCGTTAACACCATCTAATTCAATTTCCTGGTCATATTCCGGCACCATCATTCAGTTTGTGGCGTAGCTTCAACAAAAAATGCCGGACTTTGAATCAATCGCCGGATAGGGCACTTGCCCATAATTTCAACAATACGGGCTTTTTGCTCGTCATCCAGTGGACCTTCTACGGTAATATGTTCCCGAATTTCATGCACAAACGGGGCATCCCCGTCATAGCCAGGATAATCTTTCCCGCTAAATCGTTCAAAACTCAGTTCGACAGTGATCTTATCAATTTGCCACCCCTTACGATTAGCATACAGTTTAGCCGTTTGCGCCATACATGACCCTAACGTGCCCATCACCAGTTCTTCCGGTGTAGGTGCTTGGTCATCCCCGCCGCTTTCAACAGGTAAATCTGCCATCCATTGATGCTGACGCGATTGAGCCATTGCCAAATAATGATCTTCAAGTGTCACAGTGACAATGCGATTTTCCATAGATTAGTCCTCATGTTTTAGCTCACAAGCCAATTGCAAAAAGTCCTACGGTATTTCTCTTATATTTTTGACGTTACCGTGTGAGGATACCTTACGAACGTGGCAAAACAAAAAACCCCATCAGGTGATGGGGTTCAAAGGAATTTCTGGATTACGTCAGGCGGTTGTAGTATTCAACCACAAGTTGAATATCAACCGGTACGGGAATTTCTTTCCCTTCTGGTAAGCGATTCAAGGTCGCTTTGAACTGGTCTGCTTCCACCGCCAAATAATCTGGTGCAGCCACACCTTGTTCCAGCAATTCGACGATTTGTGGGTTTTTCTGCATCTTAGGTTGGATACTAATCACATCACCAGGCTGTACCTGATAAGAAGGCAAGTTCACACGGTTGCCATTCACTAGGATATGCCCATGCCCCACAAACTGACGTGCTTGCCAGATAGTCGCTGCAAAACCAGCACGATAAACGATGTTATCCAAACGGCGTTCCAGCAAAATTAACAGGTTTTCACCCGTACGCCCAGTCATTTTAGCAGCTTTTTTATAATAGTTACGCAGTTGTCTTTCACGCACATTATAGATAAAAGCCAGCTTCTGCTTTTCGTCCAACTGCAAACCAAAGTCACTCCGCCGACCAGAACGGAATTGCTTTTCGCGCCCATGATCGCCAGGCGGATAGGGACGATTCTCCAGAATTTTTTGATATTTACGGCGTGGGATCAGCACTTCGCCAAAGCGGCGCTGAACCTTTGCCTTCGGTCCGTGATATGATGCCATTCAAAAAACCTCATGTCTTATACGGGCAAACAAAAAGCCCGTTACAGTCTAACGGAAGTGCAAGGTATTGTAACGGGTTTTTATGAGATTTCTAGGGTAAGTTTTAACGGGTCATACTCATCGGCATAATCACATGAATGAAGTCATCACGGTTTTCTGGTCGGATCACGCCGGGGTTCGCCGAGCCATTGCTTTGCAACACCACACGCTCATCTGGGATAACACGCAACACATCGATGAGATATTTAATATTGAAGGAAATATCTAACGGTTCACCTTCTACAGAAGCGTCCACAATACCCTCATTATCACCGCGCTCTGTGCTGCTGCTGGCAACTTTGACCTCACCAGGTTCACCGGGTCCTCTGGGCGGGGTAACATACAAACGTCCGCTATAAGCACTATCCCGTGCAAAAATCTCTGCCCGTTGGCATGCACGCAACAACTCTGAGGTATACATCACTGTGGCAGTGCTGTATGTTTTGGGGATAATCGCGGTAAAATCCGGGAATTTGCCCTCAAGTAATTGAGAAGAAACATCCACGTTTTTCATATGGAACATCACAAGGTTCTGTTCACCAGGCAGTGTTATCAGGACTTCACTATCCTCATCGCTGATAATACGGGCAACTTCAGCTAGAGATTTGGCAGGGATGACCATTTCAACAGGGTTGGCAAATTCCTGATCCAGCTTCGTGGTACGAACAGCCAGGCGATACCCATCTGCTGCAGCCATAGTGAGGGTATTCCCTTCCAAGCGCACATAAACCCCGGTAAGAATAGGGCGTGCATCTTCGGTTGCCGCTGCGAAAACAGTCTGCAAAATCATCTCTTTCAAGATTTTGCCTTCCACAACAAAATCACCTGTGCCATCTGTACGAACCGGCGGGAATTCATCCGCATCTATCCCCTTGATATTGGCTTTAGTGCCCCCACACCGCAAATGCATGGTTTGTGTCGCGTCGTCTAGCTCTAGCTCAACTTTTTCTGGGGAAAGGTTATTAACCAAATCCGCAAATGTCTTTGACGGTAAGGTCACCGCCCCATGCTGTTCTACCTTAGCACCAATCCGGCAAGTAATGCCCATCCCAAGCGTCATGTTGATAGCCGCTAACCGTAACCGTGCATCCTCTGTTTGGAGCAACACATTCCCCAAAACGGGCATTGTCGGGCGGTTTTCTACTGCCCTACTGACAATACTTAAGCCTTTTGCTAGGTTTTCTTGTAAAACCGATATTTTCATTAAAACCTCCGTGCTGGAAACCACCCGACCTTATAACATCGAGTGCAGAGAAGCACAACCGGTGTATCTTGCTACCGCCGTGCATCAAACAAAAGATTATGCGCGGCACACAACCGCGATTTTTATGCATGGGGAACTTGGTTATAATACCATGTTCACTACTATAATTTCCCAAATTATCCCAAAATTATACATCAAATGATGTTTTCACTCAATTCTCTTATAAGCGTGTTAAAATAAGCGGAATGAATGTGCAAAAAGGAACAAATGATGATTACTCATGTCGTATTCTTCAAATTAGTAACACCTAATCAAGAGACGGCACAAACGATTAAAAGCAAACTCATGGCTTTGCCTAAGAGAATACCACAAATTAAGCATTATGAGGTTGGTATCAACGTCATTGAATCAGCACGTAATTATGATTTAGCGTTGATTTCTCAATTCGATACGCTTGAAGATTTAAATACATATCAGGCACATCCAGAGCATCAAGAGGTTGTAAATTATATAAAAAGTGTCACAAGTAGCATTATCGCTGTGGATTATGATTCATAAGGCATTAGCAGAATGGGATTGGCACATTCACCGCCGAGCAGCAGTTCAGTTGCTTAACACATTTCATGAAGCACTCCCCCAGCTGTTAGATGCTCTGCACAGTCCAATTGCCATCATTCGGGAACGTGCCGCATATACACTTGGAGAGTTGGGAGATGCAACAGCCATACAAGCTTTAATCGCCATGGTTGATGATGTTGACGCGCATGTACGCTATCATGTGTTATATGCTCTAGAACGCTTAAAAGCACAAGATGCTCTGCCAATTTTTTTACACGCCTTAAAACATGACAAAGATGCTGATGTGCGGTATCGTGCAGCAGCGGGACTAGCCACACTAGGATATGTTGAAGCAGTCCCTGGGCTTTTAAAAGCCCTACAAGATCATAAATTGCATGTACGGCATCGCGCTATTTACGCCTTGGGGATATTAGGGGATAAACGTGCAATCCCCGATCTTATGTTGTGCTGCCAAGACCCTAGTCAACGAATCCAACAAGCAGCAAGACAAGCATTAAAATTATTGGGCGAAGAACATCCCACCCACATCTTGCACATCAACAGGGATGCCGTCGATCTCTGACGGGATACGATCCTGCGGGGCTAAATCATCTATAGGGACTTTTTCTTTGACCATTACAACTAACGCCAATTGATCAGTGGATTCGCCCTTTATGCGTTTGTATCCAATACCAACGCCTGTGACGTTGGCTTTTTGCATCAATTCCTGCCCATACATGGCTTGTACCTGAGCAATTTTTTGCTTTATTTGATCGTCTGACATAGATCGCCTTTCAAGTTATTCAACTAGAAGGGGAGCCATGATTAGCTCCCCTAAAGTATGCTCACCTAGATAACTACCTTATGGACAAGTTCCTTGCTGTAACGTATATGTTGTTGTCAGGATATTGTCGCTCTCGTTTGTTTCTGGCACAGCATTGCCACTGTCGATAATCACAACAATCCGGTGCTGCTCAGAATGATAGGTGCTAATGTTCCATGCATTATTGCCAATCACATAGTTGTCTCCAGGGTTCAACACTGGCAGCGTTCTTGTAAACGATGATTGAATAGAGTTATCTGCCACACGCACATCCTGAACCAACACAGTTGCCTCACCGCTGGTTGGACCACTGCCATTATTTGTGATATTGACCAATACCTGGAATGGAACGTTACATGTCGGGTTATCTGGCGTTAAATCCGGCACATTACCCGTCAGGTTGGCGTTTGTCACTGGTGTGGGTGAAGGCACCGGTGTGGGTGTAAACGGCGGTGGGGGTGGTGCAATCCGTTGGACATTACGGAAGTTACCAGAAGCTGTCACCACTGTTGGAGAAATCCATCCCTCACTACCATTTGGCAAAATGATATAATACCATCCGCTGCCGCTGCTGCTTATACCGATGACATCTGCTGTTTCTCCTCGACGCAACGCGCCGATAACCGGGAAGTCAGTGCTATCACCAGAACGAACATTGGCATCTAAATTGGCTGTGACAACTGGATCATTGGAAACAGGAGTCGGTGTTGGAGCGAGCGTTGGACGGCTAGGCGGTGCAGCAGTGACAATAACAGGCTGAGTAACAGATTGTTCTTCAACAACCACAAAATCCGGTGGTTCATTTTCAACACGTATTGGACGCACAACAAAATAGATTGGCGATTGACCTGTTACGTTAATTGTCAGGCGGATCTCATATAAACCATCTGGCGTTGTTTCTGTATTCCATGTCCCTAAAATATCATCAACAACCGGCGTACTGCTGGGTAAAGAAATGGGGAACCAGGGCAATTCAGTCGCTGTGACGTTAGATGTTGGGGTCGGTGTTTCGAGGCTGGGCATCTCCAACGGACGGAATTCCAAAAAATAATTGCTCATATTCGGCAAATTCGCCGACCCGCGAATATCTACTTCTCCACGCAGCACATATACAGGCGGGGGCCAACTAATATTGGCGTTGGGGTCAACCATCTCATCACCCCGTGGCGTGATCTCCTGTGCGCTGACAAAAATCGCTAGCAAAAATAAGCTTACAATCAGAAATAGCCTTGTTTTCATAACACGTTCTCCTTTGTGCCTACACAACAGCTATTTCTATCATAACGGAATCTGTCAATAATCTATCCGCTGATTAACCTACGATTCGACTAATCACGAGTAATCAGATAGACAGTTGCCTGGACTGCGCCCCAAATAATCACCAATGGCAGAATAATCGGCAAGGCGGCATCTACAAACACCTGCCAATACCAAGCTAAAGGAATCAGGCGTGCTAGGTTCAACAGCAGAAAATAAAACAGGCACAGCACAGCTGTCCCAAGCAAAGCGTTTCGTTTAATACGTGCAGCAGCACCCATCATAACACCTAATGCCCCGATCATAAACATCTCTAACGGTAGCCGAATGATTGATGCCGCTAAGACTAAAATAGATGCAATTTGGGAGATGCCTGGCTGTTGACTTGGCGGATATTCCAGCAGATAAAACAAGGCTATCATCGGTGTACCAAAAATCAGCGTAAAAAAGATGGTCAACGCCAAATCATCCATATGTCCCCAAACTGTTGCGCTAATTTTACTCAACACAATTTCACGGGTAGTTAATGGTGTGGTACGTAAAAGTGTCAATGTGTCATTTTCATACTCATCCGCCATCAGATGCGCACTATCTGAAAGAATCGTCAACAGCACCCGCCCATAAATATATAACATAAACGGGAAAAACAACGCCGAGACCAACACTAGCATCATTAAATAGACATAAACCAGATCAAAGACAAGGCTGACAAGGAGTATCACCATTTGGAGAATAAACCACTTCAAGATTGTATCTAGCTCTGGTGGAAAAACGCGCCAACCATCCTTTAAATGCCGCCGAATTAAGGGGTTTGTGCGCTTTGCCCAGTTAGGGAGCGTACTATCCATGTCTGGTACTTCATGGGCAATACGCCTCGCAATCTCTAATTGTGCTGGGGTTAGTGCCATTATAAAACCTCTTAGCTCATTTTGAGGTTTATTGTACTACGACGCAATATATTATATCAATCAACTCAATGCCTAATAAACCACAGTATTTTTTGTACACACCAAACGGATAAAACACACAACGCAGATTAACCACGCTATGTGTTTTGAACTTTATGCCAGGTTATTCACACTGCACACAACGTATATTTTCTACTGGTTCATGGTCTAACAATCGCTGGAACCAATCAATAAAAGCAACCCCTTCAACTTCTAGTGTATAAAACTCTGGTGACCCCAAAATCGTGTGTTCTGTTCCTGGGGCAACATAACTGTTAAAGTTATCCGCCTGATCCAATTCATCTAATATGGCATACATCCCATTGATCCAATCCTCCACCGTGTTACCTGACGCAGAAAAACGGAAAAACATAATTTGGACTTCATCAACAGCATTAGTGAACTGAGCGAAGCGCACATCAGGGAAATATTGTGCATTGAATTGATATAACATACTCGGTGTAAACTCATCAGGGTCTACTTGGGCTAGTTCTGGGATAAATGGTGGCATATTTTCAAAGATGTTCCACAGTTCCAATACGTCCCAACCAACAGGTGTTACACCAACCCCCGCATCACCAAAGACCACACTCTGCGCATTAGGATATTGTTGTAGGATATAAGGTGCGTGATAAATTGCCCCATAAGCCCCGGCACTACTACCAGCAATTAGTAAGCGTTCTGGCTCGTCATAGTGTTCATACACCCACTGTAAGGCAGTAGCTGCATTCACATAACCGTTGTAGTTGATTGTCAACTCACCAGGAAATTCCACCTGATTCATACCACTATGAATATCTGCCGTACAATATGGAATAAACACCAAATCATAATCTGCAATTGGGTTCTGCTCATTGGAAAAATCAAAAATCCCATCGAAACGAGCATAACGAATTAATTCTGCCTCATCACTAACATCATCATCAAACGTGCCGCCTTCTCTACAAGAAAAAGCATTCCAACACGCCCCTCCGCCTTGAAAGTAAATCATTAAGTTATTTGTCTCGCCGATATCCCGCACAAAAAATTGATAGGGTGTTCCACGTGCGCATATCGTTTCCCCACCGGGTTGGATAATAGTCCACTCATCGTTGGTATCTTCTTGTGCCGTAAGTGGTAAGGTAAAAAGAGCAAAAACTAGAATCATCAATATTTTTCGCATTGTAAAATTTCTCATCTCTTTAAAGTGCAATGTTTTTACTTTTTACAACACAATTATCTTTTGAGCAACAATTGATAATAAATTTGTAGGACAAGTGTGTGCTTTGTGCGCCGGATGAGTTCAGCGATTTTGTGTTAGAATCGATAAGAGGCGAATAACCACCCCATTGAGAAAGGATGACAGATGACGGCTTCAATTTTTCAGGCAGTATTACAAGCACAACAACGGTTTCAACAAGAGCTACTAAGCAAGCGTAACGTTGTGGGTGTGGCAGTTGGTTACCGTGAATCACAGGGGCAACGTACCAATGAACCCGCCGTCGCTGTATTAGTTGAAAAAAAAGTACCGGAATCAGATTTAACTGCTGATGACTTAGTCCCGCGTGAGGTGAACGGCGTACGAACTGATGTGTTTGAAGTTGGCACATTACGCGCTTTACAATCGACAGATAGCCCACGTGGGAAGTTTCGCCCAATCATACCAGCGGGAGTCAGCATTGGGCATTATAAAGTCACTGCCGGAACACTAGGGGCTGTAGTACGGGATCGCGCAACTGGCGAGCGGTTTTTATTGTCTAACAATCATGTTTTGGCAAACTGTAATGAAGCCGAAATCGGTGATCCAATTTACCAACCGGCACCGCTAGATGGCGGGACAACCAGCGATAAAGTTGCCACTTTAGAACGCTTTATCAGTCTAAAATACCTGGAAGGACAGGTTGGTACACAACAGCCCATGCCCGTTCCCACACCACCTGATCCAAAGCCAACACCAAACCAGCCAACAGGGTGCAACTTAGCAATGCTATTTAAGAGCCTGACAAACATCATTAAAGGGCTTTCTGGCTCATCTCAGCGTGTTGAATCACCGGCTGCCTCTCAAGCCGCTACAGCCGGTGTGATAACAGTTGCCGCCGCCAGCGAAAGCCTAGATAACCTCTTGGATGTTGCATTAGCACGCCCGCTCAATGCCGATATGTTTTCACCCAATATCCGCCACATCGGGACCATTCAAGGCACAAAAGCACCGGCAATCGGGATGAAAATCCGTAAAGCGGGGCGCACAACAGATTATACAGAAAGTACCATTACATTATTAAACGCCACCGTCAACATCAAATACAACACCAGCCAAGGAGAAAGAACCGCGCGGTTTACTGGGCAGGTGATTTGTGATGTGATGAGCCAAGGGGGGGATTCCGGCGCATTGATCGTTGAACAAAACAGTCAAAACGCTGTTGGGTTATTGTTTGGTGGGTCAACCCTGGCAACCATCTTCACACCGATTGACGTTATCATGAACACACTAAACATCACCTTCTAAAAAGTATATTATGGGGCACCGTCATATAGTGCCCCATGTGGATTATTTTCTAAACTGGGTATGCTCCCACTCAGCAAATAGGTGCTGCAACTTTAAACGCTGGTATTTACCGGTGGTTGTAACAGGAATATCTGTTCCGAATACGACGACCTTGGGAGATTTTTCAAACGTCATGCGCTCGCGACAATAAGCCAAAATTGTGTCTGCATCCAGTGTTGCATCAGCTTCCGGCACAATATATGCGCCAACTTCCTCACCATAGTAATCATTTTTGAAGGCAATCACTAAACCAACTTTTACGCCTGGAATCTCTAATAACACCTCTTCAATATCAAACGGGCTAAACTTGACCCCACCACGATTAATCAATTCTTTAATGCGCCCAGTGATAAAGAAGAATTTGCGCCCACGTTCATCTTGCAAATAAAACCCTTCATCACCGCTACGGAACCAACCAAATTTAAATGTCTCGGCATTCGCGTCCGGGCGTTTGAAGTAATACTTCATGACATTATGCCCACGTATACAAATTTCCCCCCGTTCTCCGGCATCAAGCTGCTTGCCGCTGCCATCCGCGGAAAAAATAGCCATCTCATTCGTATGGATAGGCACACCAATACTGGGATAACCGTGTGCTTGCATCCAAGTTTGATGCGTTTCCCAATCTAAATCAATTGGGAGGAAGCAACTATAACAAGTTGTTTCGCTCAAGCCATAGCCGTGCAAAATCGTAAAACCAAACTGATCCTCAAACTCACGTGCCAGTGCAACGGCTAACGTACCAGCTCCACAAATAAAATGACGGAAATGCACCAAATCACGGCGGGTTATCCCCTCGCCAAACAACCCATGCCCTTGTTTTTGCTGTTCGGCGGCATGTTCCAACAAAAATTGAAGTAATGTCGGCACAACACTGACAATATTTACACGCTCCTTTGCCACACGCTCCCAAAATGTACTGGCGGAAAAAGCCCGATTCAACACAGTGGAAGCAGAGACCAAAAGTGGCGTAACTAGCGTGACCACAATGCCATTAACATGATGAATCGGCAACACACACATTGTCCGCTGCCCCCCGGTAATCGCTTGTGCTTGGGAAATCGCCTGCGCATCAACCAGCAAGTTATATTGCGTCAAAACAACCCCTTTAGGCGCGCCGGTTGTACCGCTGGTATAAACTAACAAGGCTTCATCATCCAGCGTGACTGTTTGATCTAAATTTAAGTCATCTTGCTTTGCTTCGGCTGTTCCCCCCAGGAATGTGGTGGGCAAGTTTTTCACCAGCGTGTTGAAGTGCTTATACTTGCTGGTTGCCTGCCCCCCCATTGTCACCACTTCACGAATATTCGGCGCGCCTAGCCCATCTGCCTCATCGCCATAAATAATATTTTCCGCCCGTTGTAGATATTCACTGCGCACTAAGCAAACCACCGCCTCACTATTACGCAGG
The DNA here is from genome assembly GCA_003696565.1 of Chloroflexota bacterium. Classification (GTDB taxonomy): domain Bacteria; phylum Chloroflexota; class Anaerolineae; order Aggregatilineales; family Phototrophicaceae; genus DAOTWY01. Next base: position 4,631 of record RFHA01000071.1, on the reverse strand, counting down.
ATAAAAGCGATACGGCGGTCATCTTCTGCCACGTTTTGAGGTGCAACCGCTGCACCAATTAGCCAACATGCAAAATAAACAATCACGGTATCGCTGTGGTTATAGGCAATTGTTGCCACACGATCACCACGCCGTACCCCCAGATCATCGTACAAAAAATTCGCCGTTTGATGCACACGGGCATTAAATTCAGCATAGGTTAGTTCTTCACGTTGTCCCTCCGCATCATAATGAATCAGATATGTGCGTTCACCACCAGTTTGAGCATGAAGTGAGAGAACATGGCGAATATTACGATAAGGTACTAATCGATGCTCTGGCGGAATACCACCCACAATATGTGCTTGATATAAATTTTCCTGTGTTTTTTCATCAATCATCATTCACCGCTTCCTAAAAAATTAAATCTATTTTGACTCAAAACATGCTGATCCATTTTAACATACCCCTAGGCATTAGGGGGGACATGGCAATCAGTTATTTATATGATGATAGAAAGAGGTTTAAAGAGGGTCTGTTCCATGACCGGTTTATTGTATGTATTCGTATTTATTGGCATTGGGTTTTTCATATTTGCAGGGATAACCACCTTACGCTTCAAACAAGTGCGCTGGACTGATGCGGATCGATCCGGTTTACGGTTAGCGTTGGAATTCAGCCTGTTTGTTATCATTCTGAGTTTAATTCCAATGATATTAGATGTCATTTTTGCTTTTGAAGATGTCGTTTGGGGTGTTGCCAGCCTAATTTTAGCCATCACCATGCTGATAGCCATTGCTCAAATTATCTCAAATACCATCCGCTATGGTGCGCATCAACCCAGTGTGATGATTTCGCTACTTGTACTTTCTGGTATTTTGCTCACAATAGAGTTTGCTAATGTCTTGCTGTGGGAGTCTCCGGGACTTTACCTTGGTGGGCTACTATGGCTATTAGCTTTATCTGGTATTCAAAGTATTGCGTTTTTGCTTTATGAACCGATCGTTAGTCAAACAACTGTTCATTCTGTGCGTTATCGTACTGAGCATGAGTGGATGCGCCGCCGCAACCGAGCAGATCATCCCTACCGCCAGACCAACCCAAGCCCCAACAGTTACGCCGCATCCCAGCAACACACCGGAACGGCTTCCTACCGCATCGCCTACGCTCGTCCCCCTAGACGCACCGACACCCACCCCGCTGTTCGGACCGAGTCCAACAGCAAGCGGTAACGAAACGCCCACCCCGGCATTGCTTTTAAACCCAAATGCACCCCGTATTGAGTTTTTTCAGTCTGGTGCAACATCTATTGCGCCGGGAGCCACCGTTACATTATTCTGGTCAACACGTAATGCAACAACCGCTGTCATTTATCAACTTGACCGGCGTGGTGAACGCACACGGTTATGGAACGTCCCACCAGCGGGGAATCTTTCCGTCCGTACTAGTGAGCAAGATCGTGGGCAGGTCAGTTTTGTCCTCAGTATTGGTGAGCCTGGTCAACGTGTGGAACAAACCCTCTCCGTCCCATTAGAATGTCCAGTACAATGGTTTTTCTCTCCACCCCCATTAGAATGCGCGGATACAGACCCACAAGAAACGTTCCTCATTCAACAACGGTTTGAACGTGGACGGATGATCTATAGCGGTATAACCAATGAAATTTATGTGTTGTTCAACGATGGCTTTGAGCCGGCATGGATCACATTCAGTAATCAATATGACCCCAACCGTCACCCAGAATTTGATGAAAACTTTGCCCCTCCTCCTGGCTTTTATCAACCAGTTGGACGGTTAGGGTTTTTATGGCGTGGTAACGATACAGTGCGCAACCGCTTAGGGTTGGGGATAGAACCCGAACTTGCCTATGACGGCATTACCCAAACTGCAACACTATTCGGTGGCGTAGCTAGTTTATACATCAGCAACCCAGATGGCACGATACTACAGTTAATTGGCACAGGCAGTTCTTGGCAAATCATCACGCCTAATTAAGGTATTTTAGGTAACATAAACACGGTTGTATGCTTTTGGTAATAGAGGATAAGCATGTTACACGAACCCGCATCGTCCTATAACGATGACCGCCCGTTAGTGGCTCATCGCGTTGAACCCTATGAAGAAAAAGATACATTCTATAGTGAAATCCGCGCCGCAATTGAAACAATATTCATGATTGAAGAGGAGAAATTTGCCATCAACGCTACCACAACACAACAGCGGCGCAATTTGCTTCTCATCTCGCCAGAAAGCCGTTTGCTGATGACATTCAAAGGCAAACTCAAACTCGATTCCGAACAGGCTTACAACCAACTGGATGATCTGTTCCGCCAGCGTGATTTGCTGCCAATTTTCCGCAGTGAGCCGATCAATGAAAAAGAAACACGTCATATTATCTATGTTGTGCAAGGACGAGTTAAACCAAATAGTGGTGGGGGGTGGTTAAGTTTTATCTTATTCGTTCTGACAATCTTCAGTGTGTTGTTCGTCGGGACGATTATGGCGATTAATGAAATTGGCAGCACCAACCCATTTTTGGCAAGGCAGTTATTTGATAATGTTGCCGGCGAGTTGTGGCGTGGCATGCCATATGCTGCCAGCATCTTATTAATTTTAGGAGCACATGAATTAGGGCACTATTTTGCTGCACGGTATCATCGTACCGCTGCCTCGTTACCGTACTTTCTGCCGTTTCCATTTGGCATTTTTGGCACGTTTGGCGCAGCAATTCGCCTACGAGAACCAATGCGTAATCGCAAAGTGCTATTGGATATTGGTGCCGCTGGTCCTTTAGCTGGGTTGGTCTTTGCTATCCCAATCTTGCTGATTGGCTTAGCGACCTCCCCAGTACGCCCCATTGAGCCAGGTTTGGTGGAAGGCAATTCCATTTTATACGCCGTCTCTAAGTTTGTGGTGTTTGGGGAATTTTTACCAAACGGTAGCCGAGATGTATTTGTCAATCAAATGGCATGGGCAGGCTGGACAGGGTTGTTGGTCACAGGTTTAAACCTCATCCCTGTTGGGCAATTAGACGGTGGGCATATTCTTTATTCGCTTCTTGGGCGAGTCGCCAGTACACTATTTTATCCAATCGCCGCAATTCTTGTACTCATGACTTTTACAATAGCCAATGAATTGCTTGTGTTTGTCATTCTCATCCTGCTGATGGGGAATTTACATGCTGTACCATTAGATGACATCACGCCACTTGACCCACGTCGTCGTGGAATCGCTATTTTTGCATTGATTGTATTTGTATTGGTGTTTGTACCAATGCCCTTACAAGAGGCAACAATTGGCGGCGCACCAATCCCTGATTTACCAGATGATGGCTATATTATGTTGCCTATCGCACTAATCTACCTGTGGCAGCGATTCCGCGTCTGATTATCATTTATTATGGTAGCCATTATGACTGCCATCTCTTATAGGTTTAAGTTTTTAATTGTATAAATTACACAAGACTTTTGACAAAGGTTAAGCGATTTAGTTATAGTCTACATTAGCGCATTAAACGCTTAAAAAAACTTTAGTTAGGAGTTAAAGAGTATGCGTAGAAAAATTTTTAGTGCTCTACTAATCGCTGTGATGATGCTAGCATCCCTCAGCGTAGTGTCTGCACAAGACGAAGAAGATGATCCGCTTGGTATCCGTGGTGATGATCGTTTTAGCTGGTCAGATTTGGAAGCGTTTGAAGGGGTTGACCTGGGTGGTGAGGAAGTCGTCTTCTTTGGTCCATGGCAAACAGCCGATGCAGAATCACTCAATAACGTGATTGCTTACTTTAATAGTGTTGTTACAAATGGACGTGTGACTTATTTCGGCTCTGATTCATTTGAACAAGAAATTGTGATTGATATTGAATCCGGCGATCCGCCAAACTTAGCCGCCTTCCCACAGCCTGGGTTAGCAGCCAATATCGCCGCAGAAGGTGGGTTGGTGCCACTTGGTGATGAAATCCGCCAATACGTCTTGGATAACTACGCCGCTGGCGAAAGCTGGGTTGACCTAGCAACATATCCTGATGAAAACGGTGAAGAACAATTCTATGGCGTTTTCTATAATGTGAACCTCAAGAGCTTGGTATGGTATGTTCCAGCAAACTTTGAAGATGCTGGGTATGAAGTGCCAGAAACCTGGGATGAAATGATTGCCCTCAGCGATCAAATGGTAGAAGATGGCTTTACCCCCTGGTGCATTGGTATCGGTAGCGATGCAGCAACCGGTTGGCCCGCCACAGACTGGGTAGAAGACATCATGCTGCGTACACAACCCATCGAGGTATACAATGCATGGGTCACCAATGAAATCCCATTCACGGACGAAGCAGTTGTAAACGCAATTGAAATGTTTGGGTCTATCGCCCGTAATCCTGATTACGTCTCCGGTGATGTGGCAACCACAGACTTCCGTGAAGCCCCCAACGGTTTGTTCACTGTACCACCACAGTGCTTCATGCATCGTCAGGCAAGCTTTATTGCAGCCTTCTTCCCAGATGATGTTGATTTAGAAGCCGGTGATGCCGCGTTCTTCTACTTCCCACCCATTGACGAAGAATTTGGTCGTCCGGTGTTGGGCGGTGGTACCGTCGTCACCATCACCAAAGATAGCCCGGCAACACGGTTATTCCTGGACTTCTTGCTCACCCCACT
>RFHA01000425.1 GCA_003696565.1 Chloroflexota bacterium | reverse complement strand
GAAGATCGTGTTCATGCTTGTCATAGTGATTTATTTGCCGCTTTTACAGGTCAGAAATTTGATGTCATCCTGTTTAATCCGCCATATTTTCGCGGGCAACCTGGGGATGCTTTAGATTATGCTTGGCGGTCTGTTGATGTTCCGGAACGATTCGCCGCCGCATTGCCGGATTATTTAAAGCCAAATGGTTTTGCCTTGATTGTCTTGACAACCAAAATTGATATAAAGTCATTTTTAAGCGCATTTAAGGCATTTGATGTAGAAGAAGTTGCCAGTCAACACGTGATTGGTGAAGTGTGGAAGGTATATAAAATAAGCTGATGATTGTTCTTTATAATCCACCCAGTTCGGCTAACCGCAAGCCTATTTTGCCAATGTCATTGTTGGCTATCGGCGCATTGTTAGAAGGGCGTTATGAGTATGTCATTGTAGATGGCAATCTCGAACCAGACCCCTATGTTGTTATTGAAAAACTTATCCAGGAACAAGGTGCTACTATCCTTGCGGTAACTGTCATGCCTGGTCCTCAGCTTGCCGATGCTGTGCCACTTTGCCAGCGTATCAAAAAGGCTTATCCTCATCTCACAATTATTTGGGGCGGGTATTTCCCCACACAACACTACGATGCAGTCCTGCGTGCTGATTATGTGGATTATGTCATACGCGGACATGGAGAAGAGGCTTTCTTAGCTCTCCTAGATACACTCCAACGGGGTGCCACCCCCCTCGCCTTGAATGGTGTTGCTTATCGTGCTGGTGATGAAATTATTGCTAATGTCCCTGCTCCTATTCCACACCCTCAAAATTTGCCAGATTTTCCGTATCATCGAGTTGATCTTACGCGCTATATCCGCCCTACGTTTATGGGTAAACGTACTTTGCCACACCATTCTAGCTATGGTTGTCCCTTTTTCTGTAATTTCTGTGCAGTGGTCAACATGGTAGAAGGGCGTTGGTTAGCACAATCCGCTGAGCGTACGGCTACCATTGTCCGCCAACTTGTCAAAACATGGCAACTCGATGCTGTTGAGTTTTATGATAATAATTTTTTCACCAGTGAAAAACGTGTGGCTGCTTTTTCACAAGTGATTATGGATTTAAACATCGGTTGGTGGGGAGAAGGGCGTATTGATACCATGCTCGCCTATTCTGATCAGACATGGCGTTTAATGCGTGATAGCGGCTTGCGTATGGTTTTTTTAGGGGCGGAATCCGGCTCGGACCAAACACTCAAGCGTATGGACAAGGGCGGGCGTGCTTCTACACAGAAAACGCTTGAAATCGCTGCAAAAATGGCTGATTACGATATTGTGCCGGAAATGTCCTTTGTCGTTGGCAATCCTCCGCATCCCGAACAAGATACCAAACAAACACTTGAATTTATTCGCAAGGTCAAACAGATTAATCCTCATACCGAAATTATCATCTATGTCTATACACCTGTTCCGCTTAGCGGTGAATTATATGAACAGGCTAGGGCAGATGGTTTCGCCTTCCCTCAAACACTAGAAGGTTGGATCAGCTCGGAATGGCAAGATTTTATCCAGCGGCGTAGTGCCAATATGCCCTGGATGAAAGACCCCATTCGGCGTTATGTACGCGATTTTGAGCGTGTCTTAAATGCTTATTATCCCACCTCCACCGATATTCGCCTCACCCGCTTTTGGCGTGTTTTGCTTCGCTCCATTAGCGCGTTTCGTTATCACACACAATTTTATCGTTATCCGTTAGAATTGCGTGTTCTGCATAAACTCATTCACTATCAACGTCCAGAAACAACAGGGTTTTAACCCGTGCGGAAGATCATCCGGCGTTCAACCGTTATCCTACAAAATTCCCTGTACAATTTGTTGTTACCAGCGATTAATATCTTGCTCGCTTCTCTGGTGATCCGCCTTACCTCTAAGACGTTGTGGGGGGGCTTTGTAGATGTATTAGTGGTTGTTCAGTTCACGGCACAGGTTGCCGCTTGGGGGAACAAAGAATATTTGTTACGAGGCTTTAGCCGGCAACCAGCAACCATGCCACATCAATGGCAAGCGGCTTTTTATCCACGTCTGCTTATTGCTTGCCCTTTGATTCTACTCGCAGATGCAAAGATATTCATTTGGTTACTTGGCTTGATCATCGCTGCGTCATTTGATGTGCTGATTCTTTATCGCAAGGCTTTTTTTTATGCTATCCGTGTTGAATTGATTGCCGCGCTTGGAGTCGCTATTGTCATTGTGGCGCGTTATCAAACACTCATAGTTGATGATCTTATTACTTTTTTTGCGTTGGCAGCATGGTTAAAGGTAATTCTTTTAGGTTACCGATTTAGAGATGTGCTGGGCTTTACTTGGGGTGGATTTTCTTACTTTCAAGCGGCTTTTCCATTTTTTTTATTAACTTTTAGCGGCGCACTTGCTTCCCGTATTGATCTGTATACAGTGAGCTTGCTCCGCCTTGATGAAGAAGTTGCACAATATCAAGTGTTTATCAATTTGATGCTTTATCTTCAGGCACTCTCTAATTTTATTCTGCTGCCTTATACCAAAAATGTGTATCGCTTAACTGATTCAAGCATTCGCAAACTATCTCATCGTTTATTTATACTTGGCATTTTCATTACTCCACCCGCTATTTTGGTCGCTTGGGGAGTCTTGTGGGTATTATATGATGTGCGCTTCTCTGGTGTGATGATGCTTTTGGGAGGAGCATTTGTTTTACCCATTTATGCGTTTTTGCCGCTGATCTATCGACTATACAAACGTAACGAGCAACGTGTTGTTTTATGGGTTAATCTTTATGGAGCAGTGTTGAACTTGATTCTCAATATCATTTTTTTGCCCATCATGGGAATTACCGGCGCGATTTTATCAAGTGCTATTATCCAATGGGGGATGCTCTATGCTTACTTGTCCAATCTGCGGCGAATTAATCACAAAACCCAATAGCTGTATTGCCATTGATCCCGCATTAAAAACACACGTTGACGCGCTTTATGCCTATCAAGTTGGCGCGATGCCGCCTTTTTTAGCACGAATCCGTTCCGCAGATCGTCGCTTGATCAAAAAGTATTTATCTGGTTATCAATCCGTTCTGGAAATTGGCGCAGCGGATGGCTGGCTAACTCACCAATTAGCACAAAATCATCATGTTTTAGCGTTAGATTATTCTGATCACCCCATAACTGGACTCGGCGCAAAGGGCGCATGGCACACCATTCAAATGGACTTAACTGATCTCTCGATATTCCCAGATAGACAATTTGATGCTCTTGTCATCAATCATGGATTGCATCTTTTTCCAAATCCTGTCCAATATGTTCAGCAATCCCAGCGACTCATTCGTCCGGGCGGATGTATTATCTTGCTCAATCTAATTTTTCAT
>RFHA01000424.1 GCA_003696565.1 Chloroflexota bacterium | reverse complement strand
TATCGTGCATTGGGGAATTATGCTGCTGCAATGACTGATTTTGATGCCGCATTAGCCATTAACCCCGTTTCTAGTACAACGTATGCTTTGCGTTCGCGCTTATATATGAATTTGGGGGATTTACAAAGCGCATTGTTGGATGTCAATTATGCGCGTCAGCTTGATCCTGATAATGCGCTGGTTTATATGAGTCGTGCTATCATTTATTTACAGATTAGTCGCCTTAATAAGGCTATTTTGGATTATAATCATGCGATTGAACTCAATCCGTCTTTTGCCCCTGCCTATAACAATCGTGGGTTAGCTCTGGAATTTTCTGGAGATTATATTAACGCACTGGCAGATTATAGTCGCGCCATTGAGCTAGACCCGTTATTAACTGCGGCATATTATAACCGTGGGATTGTTTATACAACAATTAGTCAATATCAGCTTGCTGTGGAGGACTTCGCCACTGCCATAACACTTCAGCCACAAAACGGGCAATTTTATGCTCGGCGTGCGTATGCTTATCAACAATTGGGTGAGACGGATTTATCAGTAGCAGATTATACTCGCGCCGCGGAACTAGGATATAGTGATTTTTAAGCAATGACGACTTACATAATCGGCGATGTGCATGGGCAATATGAAAAGTTGGTTGCACTATTACGCCGCGAGAATCTCATCACGCCGCAGTTAGATTGGGCGATGGGGGATGCAACATTATGCTTTATGGGGGATTATTTTGACCGTGGACCAAATGGGGTTGGTGTTGTTGAGTTCATTATCCACTTGCAACAACAAGCCTCCCAGCAAGGTGGGATTGTTCACGCCTTGTTAGGTAATCATGAAGTGGCTTTTTTGGCGGCATATCGCTTTGGGGATCATCGACAAAGCAAGCCGTTTTTTACAAATTGGCTAGATATGGGGGGAGTAATGGATGATATGCAACACATTACCCCCGAACAAATTCATTGGCTAAGTCACTTGCCGGCGATGCTCTTAGTTGATAACCGCTTGTTAATTCATGCAGATTCGTCGATTTATACAGCCTATGGCGCGTCAGTTGAGGAAGTAAACAACAACATCACGCACTTGCTCAATAGTGATGATGATGTGCAGTGGCATAAGCTCCTGCGGCAATTTCGGCAAAGATATGAGTTCTTGCCGTTTAATTGGCATGGAGAAAAACAGCCTCAAGGTCTTGCACGGGCACAGGCTTTTTTGACGATTTATGGCGGTGTGCAGATCGTCCATGGTCATTTGCCTGTGTTTCGTTTGACTAATCAGGCACCGGAAGAGGTAACTGAACCATATATCTACGCGGATGGGTTATGTGTTGATGTTGACCCTGGCATGTATAAAGGTGGGCATGGGTTTATTTTCCGATGGTGATACCGGAAAGATTTTCTAACGCTTTGACCAATGCGTGATTACCCTCTGCCCCAAGCCCTTGCTGTTGCAATGACCGATACAAGTTGAAAATTAAACTGGTTGCTGGGATCGGCACACCAAGTTGATCTGCTGCTTGAAGTGCGATTCGCAAATCTTTTTGTTGTAAATCGATAGTGAAGCCTGGTGTCCAATCTCGTTGAATGACCTGAGGGGCGCGGTTACTCAGCATCCAACTTCCTGCTGCACCACCACTAACGGCATCCAGCGTTTTTTGTAGGTCTAGTTCGCCGGCTTGTGCAAACAACAACGCTTCTGAGATAGCTTGCATCACCCCTACCACTAAAATTTGATTGACGATTTTGACTTTTTGCCCTGCGCCTTGTTCCCCAACATGCGTGATTGTTTTGCCAACTGCCTCAAAGACAGGCATTGCCCGCTGGAATTGTGTGGCATCCCCACCCACCATGATGCTTAATGTGCCGTTGGCTGCGCCCTCGCTCCCGCCGCTGATTGGCGCATCTAGCATAAAAACGCCTTTTTCATGGAGTTTTTGAGCAATGTCGATACTTGCCTGTGGGCTGATGGTGCTGCAATCAATCACCAGTGTGCCGGGTTTTGCCCCGTGAATAATCCCATGCTCACCTAAAATGACCTGTTCAACATCTGGTGTGTCGCTAACACAGGTGATGACAATATCGCTCTTGGTAGCGACATCCGCCGGTGAAGTACCTGCTTGGGCACCAGCGTCAATTAAAGGAGACATCCGTGCAGCCGTGCGATTCCACACACAGACATCAAACCCAGCTTTGAGCAGATTGGATGCCATGCCGCTGCCCATAATGCCCAAACCAATAAAACCGATTTTTTCCTTCATACTCGTTTCCTTTTGATGATGTGATCCTAATACGTATCTAAGACGGTAATAACTTTGGCATGATTTTATCCATCAATAACGCAGTTTCTTCAATAGATTGGAAATCATCCGCGTATGAGAGAACATCCAATTGTGGATCATAACTCCAGAAGCCTAATGCATCGTACAAGTAACGGATATAAGTATACACAATGCCTAAAACCACACGAGAAAGCACACCATATGCCATATATGGGAAGAAAATAATGACACCACGATTGTGAATATATAACACAATACCCAGCGTCTCATCTGGATAATGCAATTCAACATCGCCAGCTGGACCTGGAACAGCGACAAGTTGTGTATCCAACCGCATCAGTGTGCGCGCTAATGCACGTGGGGAAATCCGCCGGACGGGCCAATGATGTTCTGGCTGATCCTCGCTTTGCCCGTATTGAAATAACCACTCTAGCATGCGTGGGGTCAGCTTACCGGTTTTGGGTGCATAAAGATGAATTTCGTACATCATCTGTTGGGCATCCTTTCCTCAAGGTGTGCTAGTAGCACACGAATGTTGATAATTTCCTGCAGACTGATGGAAAGCCATACATCTTCCTGGGTGTTTTTGAGGTGTAACTTACCTTGTTTGATTTCATATCCGCCAAAATTTTCCCATGATAATTGGTGTGATTCACTGTACAACCCGTTTGCATCCATGCTGAGTTGTGTATGAAAATGGATCGGCTCACCGGATTCAAGTTGTTTTTTAGCGCGTTCTAACAAATATGGCATGATTGCCTGTTCTAAGCGCAGGGTGAGGTTATCTAACCGATTGTAAAGCGTGTTTAGGGTGATGGTTTCATCGCTTTGTGTGTGGATGGTGAACTGGTAAGTTGAGCGTTTTAGTAATCCACCAAAATAAGACACCACTTGACCACGTTGATGAATACTGACAATTTCTTGAAAGCGAATATAGGCGATATTTGACCCTTCTCGGTAAGTAAAGCCTTTTTCATATAGAATGATTTCCCGGTTCCAAAGATGCAGCACAAACCAACCAACGATCAGCACAGCAACAAAAATAACAGCCACCGTGATGGTTGCGGCTAGTGCAGGCTCAACCTGCCACAGGGCGATGGTTGTCATAAACCAAACAACCAATAAAACCGCCCCCGCAGGGATCAACAAGCGCAGGCGGTTGATAGGATAATTGGCAATAAACTGCCCTAAAATGGGGTCATCATCAATCAAGCGTTCTTGCATGAGTGAGCCTTATTGAATGTTGAGTCGTGTCCATGTGCCCGTTTGAGCTTCACCAGGGATAATCCGCACCACACCATAACCAGGAATCCCGATATAAAAAGTGGTGTTATTTTGTTCAAACTGCACGGTGAAGTTCACTGCTAAGTTAGCTGCACCCGTTCCCCAGCCAATGCCACTGGTGGCATCACACCATAACCCTTGTGTTCCAAGCGTGTTGTGATACGCCCAGTTAAAGACATCTTGTGGATCAAATAACCCGGATGGTGCTGTGCCACATGGAATGCTGGTGATGGTCGATCCATCCCAGGCACTTTGATAGACCATAAACCGCCCGTTAAGCGCGTTTAAGCCATAGACTCGGTTTTGTGCGTTGAGTGTCAGGTTGAACATCAAGCCGCGCTCAAATAGTTGCAACTTACCGACAATGCTAGATGCTGGTCCAGCTGGGCAACCAGCCCCGGGTGGTGCATTAACCCCACCAAAGAACCACGGTGTTGGGCAGGTCACGGTGACTTGAATCGGGATAGATTGTGTGAGTTCCATGCCGCCTTTTTGAATTTTTAGACGATAAATGACTTGTGGTCCAATATTAGGTACGGTCACCTGCAACTGCCCGCTTGGGGTAATACTCCAAGTTTGGATGACACTTCCCTGAACGTTTAATTCCTCCATGATGGCGATGTCGGCAATTGCCTGCCAGCTCAATGTAATTGGCGTTCCCCCGTTAACGGCAGTGGCAGATGCGCTGAATGACAAGATTTGCGGACCGGCGGGCGTGTTTGTTGGCACTGGTGTGGCAGTTGCAACCGGTGTAAAGGTTAGGGTGTTGGTTGGCGTTAGTGATGGCGTGTTCGTTGCCGGGATTGGCGTATGGGTTGGTGTGTGACTTGGCGTTGAAGATAAAGTCGGTGTTGCAGTCAGGCTTGGTGTAAAGGTTAAGGTATTGGTTGGCGTTAGTGATGGCGTACGTGTTAGGGTTGGTGTTGCTGTGTTGGTAGGTGTGAAGGTAGGTGGTATAAAGCGCGTGGGCAGTTCTGCCACTTCCTCAGGATTGCTGCTGTCACAGGCGGCAAGTACAGGTAAAATAAGCAAGATAATTAGGATAATTTTGCGGAACATAAAAGCCACCTCATGATTCGTGTGATATTGCCTTTAATAATACTGCTAACTGCCACTGCCTGCCAAGCCGAACCGGAGTCCCAACCCTTACCTACTCGATTTATTCCGCCTACAGGGATACCAACAACACCAACTTTAACGCCGAGTATTGTGCGATCACCAACACCTTCCGCCACGATTACGCCATCACCGACAATCACCCCGACGTTTTTTACACAGACACCCCAACCAACCATGACACCAATTGTTATCCCGTCGTTAGTGCCCTCTCCCACTGTGCCAAGCGTCAATCGTCCTGCCCTACCACCGGCGTTTATTTATGGCACATCCGTGCAAGGACGACAATTAACAGCCCGGCGATTTGGTGATGGAGAGTATTTAATTATGCTTGTTGGTGGTATTCATGGTGGGTATGAATCCAACACCGTTAGCTTGATCAATGAACTAGTAGATTATTTTGAAGCAAACCCTGGGACAATTTTACCCAATATCATGCTTGTGCTGATCCCTGTAGCTAACCCGGATGGTGTGGCATTAGGGCGTACATCGCAAGGGCGTTTTAACGCAAATGGGGTGGATTTAAACCGGAATTGGGGGTGCGATTGGCAGCCTACGGCAGTTTTTCAAGATCAGCCAGTTAACCCAGGGGGGCAATCTTTTTCTGAGCCAGAGACGCAATTTTTAGCCGCATTAATTTATGATTTACAACCGTCTGTGGTGTTGTTTTATCATGCTGCTGCAAATGGTATCTATGGCGGTGATTGTGATGGCGATGGTACATCCAATGAGATGGTGCGTGTGTTGGGTAATGCCACGGGCTATAACTTTGGCACGGCGTTTAGCGATTACACGGTGAGCGGTACAGCTGCGAATTGGGTGGATGGGCTTGGTATTTCAGCGGCAGATGTGGAACTTGCCACGGCAGAGAATACCGATTTTGCTCGTAACCTGCGTGGTATCATTGCTTTACAATGCTGGTTATTAGGTGATGCGGCGATTGGGTTGGAAGTGTGTTTATGATTATTTGGGTAAACGCCGCCCATATTGCCCGATCAAATGCGCATGAACAGGATACAAGATCGCCGGCGCAGTAACCCATCCAATACATGGAATAGCTATTAACACCGCCGTGATGATATTGATCATGAGTGCCATCAGCATCCACTGGAGGGATATGCTCCAATCTGCCGCGACATCATCCCAAAGTAACCCCACCTGAAAAAACACACTAGTGGTGTCTCCTTTTGCATAGCGATTCATGCCTGCTGCTAGAAATGTCCAGCTTAATACGCTATGAATCAAGATAAATGGCAGCGAACAACACAACAAGGTTAGTAGGACACCGCCTTGCACAAAGCTATCGCTACCTGCCAAACTGGGTAAAAACCAAAAGCAGCACCCCAGCAGCATAACAGGCAGGTTATATACCAGGATAGCCACCAGCACACCAGACCCGCGTGCTAGTAAATCGCCATAGTTATCCCAACGGGGTAGCACAATTTTTTTGCCGTTACGCACATTGTTGATAATCCCCAACATATAGCCTAATATCATGGCAAGTGGGATCAACCCTGCTAGCAACATTGGCATGAGTACAATGGAAGCAAATGCTAGAATAACGATAATAATTAACTTGCTGACCCAATCCGGGTCATTAAAAATTGCGTTGAAGGCACGTCCAAGGCTCATGAGATTACGACTCACTTTCTGCCAAATAGCTGTAAAGCTGCTCTAAAGTGATTGTACCAATTTTTTGATAACGCACCTGACCAGTGGCATCAATAAAATAGGTCGTTGGGAAGCCTGTATAAGGATATAACCGTGGCATGATGTAATCTGGGTCAAGTAAGATGGGGACGTTATGGACATCAATGCGGTCTAAAAACGCCTGAATCTCTGCCGGGCTTTCCCCCGCTTGGTTGACTGCTAAAATGACTGCGCCGTCGTCACCTTGTTCAGCGATGAACTGTTCAAACGCAGGGAACTCCTCTTCGCACGGTGGGCAGCCAGTCCACCAAAAATTGATAAACACAGGTCGCCCTGCAAAATCAGATAGACGCACAGTTTCCCCGCTGAGTGATGATAGTTCAAAATCATCCGCGATCCAATCTCGTAATGGACGCGAAGCTGGAAGTGGATTATTTAAGCTGGTATTTGGGGTAGGCAGGGGGGATGTTCGTGTTTCATTCATCAGCATCACTCCGGCGGTGATGAAGCCGAGTGCGCCACTAATCAGGAAGATCACCAAAATAGGCGAAAGTCCGCCACGTGGGGTTTCTTGCATAGGGTTTTTTCCTCACTTTCCCCTTTATTATAAACAAAATCCCCCACCGATTTAAGGCAGGGGATTTCAGGAATTAGTGTTGTTCATCAGAACTGTCTTCCTGTGTGTAGTCGTAATTTTGCCAGGCGAGTTTGCTCTTGATGAGTTTTTCTAGTGGCTCTTGTACAACATCATCATCTTGATGCTGTGCTTCACTTTCTTTGATGATTCGATTGAGTAACCAGAACATTGAAACCTCCTGTGTTAAATTCTGATTAAGTTATTACTTGCCCAATTTATTCAGGTTATAATGGGTCACAAGTTATCATGATCGTTTTTTGTCGTTTTTAAATATCCAGAAGAAATTGGTTATTCTTATAATAAGATGATAAACTTCATAGTACAATACAATATGATCTATAAGAGTTATAGAAATTTTCTATGGAATTAGGACAACTTGAGGCATTTGAACGGACGGCACGTGAAGGAAGTTTTACACGGGCGGCAGAAGAATTAGGATTGACGCAACCGTCTGTCAGTGCGCGGATTGCGGCATTAGAGCGTGAATTAGGTGGAGAATTATTTGAGCGTGGTGGGCGGCGGTTACGCTTAACAGCATTGGGCGAAGCGTTTTTGCCATATGTAGAGCGTACACTTGCCTTGCTGGCAGATGGTGTTCAATCTGTTAAGAGTCATATCGCCGGGCAGCTGGGGCAGGTTGCTATTGCATCGTTGGATACCACCGCACTTTATATGTTGCCAGAGCCAATGAAACGCTTCCGCACGGAATATCCCTCGGTAGATTTTACGATTAAGTTGCGGATGAATCATCAGATTATTGATGCGCTGTATGACGGCGATGTGACTCTGGGGTTAATGGGCGCGCCACTTTGGGATAAAAATATCAAAATCTATGCGCATTTTCAGGAACCGGTTCGCGCCATTGCGGCAGCGCACCACCCCTTGGCAGAACTACAGCGTCAACAGGGATATATCGATTTGGAAAATTTGTATGAGCATACAATCTACCGTGTGACGTTAAATCCGCGTATTACAGCGATGGTGGAAGGGATCGCTGAGCAAGCACGTAAAGGTAGCGGTGGTGCATTGGTTTATGTGCCAAGTATCATGACGCGCCATCTGTTATATCAAGGGTCAGGTGTGGCGATTTTGCCTGAGCAGTTTTTGATGCAATCTGTTCGTGAAGGCGTTTTAACTTATTTGACTGTGCGTGATATGCCGATGCTATATAATGAAACGCTACTTGTTGGGCTGCGTGGACGCGAGTTGAATCAACCAAGCCAGGCGTTTGTGCAAATGCTCCGCGCACAGTGGCGGGACTTATTGGTGCGCGGATAATTAGTTGGTTAATAAAGCAGCTTGTAGTTTTTGTTGTGTTGCTTCATCAATGCCGACGTAATCACGTAGGTAGGATAGCATCCCACCATATTGCTGTTCCAAATAATCATAGGCATGGAGCAACAACGCAACAGGTGCGCTAAAAACAACCTTAATTGATTCAAAATCAATGCCATTGGCTTCAACACGCCCACGCATCCAATCCAGAAAGGGCTGAACATAGCCATTAGATAAATCGTAATCCTGGATGATGGTTTCTTTTGGGATACCCAACAACGTGAGTAACATGGCTGCTAAAAGCCCAGTGCGATCTTTACCAGCTGTACAGTGAAACGCCAGAGGTAAGTTTTTGGGTTGGGTCATTTGTTTTAGTGCTGTGGCAAACACCTGCGGGAATTGATCCAAAATCCGCTCATAGGAGCCGAACATCATGGTTTCATCCATTCCTTGGGTGTCTTTGGCAAGCAGTCGTTCACGAATAACCCGCCCATTGACAAGATCATCATGAATTGGAAGATGCAACCGTTCTGTGTTTAACCTGCCGGGGCGTTCTATCGCTTCATGCTCACCGCGTAGATCACACATAAGCTTAAAGCCGATACTATCCATATATTGGATGTCATCATCTGTTAAACGGTCTTGGGCATCTCCCCGGAAGATTTTGCCCCATTTTATATATTGCCCGGTGGTGGTTTGGTATCCACCTAAATCACGAAAATTGAGCGAGCCTTGCAGGGGCAAGCGACGTGTACCAACAACAACATCTGCTTGCCCTTGCTGGCGGATCATGAAATAAAATCGCTTGAGACGGTCTGGGCTAGGGATGGTGATCGTATGAGTTTGGGCAGCGATGGCGATGCGTTCAGCAAAATGCTCCGGTGTTTGGCTGATGAAAATTTCAGCGTGTTTAAAGTTGCCAGTCAGTGTATAAAGCCCAGCATCGTCCCGTGTTAATGTAATATCCATTAGCTGATAATAAACTCCATTGAGGTGGATGGTTCTTGAGTTTCTTCAGCAGTGGGGGTATCGTCTGTGGGCGGGTTTACTTCCATTGTCCAACCTTGTGGCAACCGTGCTACACCGATAAAAACCAGAACGAGCACAAGGGCAATACTGGCGATGATTCCTTGATAGCGTATGTTATCCGCCCGTTTTTTAAGTGGGACATAAGCATGGGCAACTGCCAGCGCAATTGTCATAATGCCGGCGTGTTCCCAGCGATACCCTAGATCAAAACCACCGAGTACCAAAAATAACAAAATGCCGAGAATCCACTGTAACCCAACAAAGCCCGCCCAAACGGAGACGAGTGTTTGGGTTCGCTTATCAAATGCTTTACGGGTTGCTAAACCATACGTTAACCAAATAAGGGCAATAACGGTCAGTAATACAACAATCCACCGCACGCCGGAATGGGCATAAAAGAGCATATTTTCCATCTTTGTACTCCTAGTTATTTCATCAACATAACCTAAATTCTATCGCAAGGTATGCATCGCTCATAGTCCAATCTTGTGTTATACTAATTTGTACACTTGTTCGATTTTGAGGGAGGTTTATGGCTAAATCACGCACGCAATATGTTTGTACCAACTGCGGCAAACGGTCACCAGGCTTTTTAGGACGCTGCCCACAATGTGGTGAGTTCAATACCATGCAAGAGGAAGTGTTAGAAGCCAGTAAATCCGCACCAGTCAAACAAAATCGTCAACCGGCTGGAACACTCCGCGCAGAGCCACAACGCTTGCATGAAGTTCAGGCGCAGGTTGAAGATCGTTATCGTGTACCGGTAGAAGAATTTAACCGAGTTATGGGGGGCGGCGTTGTTCCAGGCAGTATCTCATTGATTGGAGGCGATCCTGGGATCGGTAAATCGACTCTGTTATTAGAAGTCTCTGCATTATTAGCGAACTCATTAGGGCATGTTTTATACGTTTCTGGTGAAGAATCCGCCCATCAAATTAAAATGCGGGCAGACCGACTGAACCTCAATGCACCAGATTTATTTCTACTGACGGAAACAAACCTAAGTAATATTTTTGAACAGGTGCAACGCATTGATCCGGCAGTGTTGATTATCGATTCAATTCAGACGGTATATGCCGATGATCTGGATTCATCGCCTGGATTGGTTTCTCAGGTACGGGAGTGTGCTAGCCGATTACAGGCGTTGGCAAAATCAAGCGGGATCAGCGTGTTTTTGATTGGGCATGTCACCAAGGAGGGGAATATCGCCGGTCCACGTGTTTTAGAGCATATTGTGGACACGGTGTTATATCTGGAAGGTGATCCATTCCAGACGTTTCGCTTGTTGCGGAGTGTTAAAAATCGCTTTGGGGCTACCAGTGAAGTGGGTGTATTTGAGATGCAAGGGGCGGGGATGGTGGAGGTACCAAATCCGTCTGAGGCATTTTTAGCGGAGCGTGTTGTCAACGCGCCAGGGGCGGCGATTGCCGTCACGATGGAAGGCACACGCCCGTTATTGGTAGAAGTACAAGCACTCACCAGTCCCACGAGTTTCGGCAATCCCCGCCGTACCCCCAATGGTGTGGATATGAACCGTCTGCTTTTGGTCAGTGCGGTATTAAGCAAGCGTGTGGGTTTGCGTTTGCATGAGCAAGACATCTTTGTGAACGTCATAGGTGGTTTGAAAATTGACGAACCAGCTTCTGACCTGGCAATGGCGATGGCGATGGCATCTAGCTATTTTGATGTGCCTATTCCGGCTGATTTGGCAATTATGGGAGAAGTTGGTTTAAGCGGTGAAATTCGTGCCGTGAGTCAAATTGCCATGCGGTTGAATGAAGCCTCTAAAATTGGCTTTAAGCGGGCGTTGATCCCGCGGATGCGGCGTAAAATTGACCAGATTCCTAAGGGGTTGGAACTGCTGCCTGTTCGGAACATTGTAGAAGCGTTGCAGGTAGCTGTGCCTAGGTAACTTGTTACAATCTAGAAACATCCCTATAATGAGATAGATGTCTATTCAGGTTACAAGTCATGGCAGACTATCTTAAGGCAGTGGATTACGCGCTAAAGCGATTAGAGAACGATGTCCCCCAAAAATTGACTTACCATAGTATTGCTCATACACGTGATGATGTCGTCGTGGCGTGCCAACTTTATGCGGATCGTATCAACCTACCGGACTCTGATCGCCTGTTATTGCTAACAGCTGCTTGGTATCATGACCTTGGATTTATCCACCAGGTCAAAGATCATGAAGAAATTAGCGTAGAAATCGCCCGTGCCAATCTACCCCTTTTTGGTTACACACCATATCAGATCAACATTGTTTCAGACCTCATTATGGCGACGAAAATGCCACAGCAGCCACACACAGATTTAGAAAAATTGTTAGCTGATGCGGATATGGACTCGTTAGGGCGCGAGGATTTCTTTGATGTTTGTGTGCGGTTGCGTGATGAAATACAGCACTATGGCATGATCTTTAGTGAATTTGAATGGTGGGATTTTGAGTTAAAGTTCTTGTTAAATCACACCTATTTTACACAGGTTGCTGCAGAACTGCGTAATGCACAAAAGCAAAAAAACTTAGCAGAACTCCGCCGCCGTGTGCAGCTTTATGCCAGTTAAAACCACTCAACACACTTTCAAAAATCAGGTGTAAAAAGTATTGATGAGTAATTTAAGAAATTAACCGCACCACCACAGCGTGCGAGATTTATCCCCACCGGCTAGGCTTTGGGGTGATGATGAATGCGCTGCCCCATATAACCCAATGTTTGCCCTACGCTACTCTATATCCCTCTCAATAATTTGTGATAGACTCAACGCGGATATGTAAACTGTGGAGATT
This sequence comes from Chloroflexota bacterium, assembly GCA_003696565.1. GTDB lineage: Bacteria > Chloroflexota > Anaerolineae > Aggregatilineales > Phototrophicaceae > DAOTWY01. The sequence goes on along the minus strand of RFHA01000424.1, from coordinate 145 downwards.
TTTCTATGTCTACCACGCAACAACTACGTTCAATTGGGATATGGTTGCTTGTTTTGAGTTTGATGGTGGCGGGTTTCGCTGCGCTTATCAACGGTGGAGAAGATCCAACCATCACGCTGCAAATTTTTTCGACGCGCTTTCTTGG
>RFHA01000423.1 GCA_003696565.1 Chloroflexota bacterium | reverse complement strand
TCGTAGGTATTTTAGTTGGCTCTGGCCTATTACCGCCGTCGTGTTAGTTGTGTTATTAATAACTTTGCCTTCGATAGTATCTGCGGGTAAAGCAAACAGCTTAATGCTGTCTCTGGTTAAGCAGAGGGTACTTGCACTCGAAAGGAGTTATCAAAGATCAGATGAATCAATTGCCCGTCAAATGCAAGCTTCTGCGGCATTGATCAAGCAATTGCGGACTTTTTGTGATTCCCACCCGACCACACAGGGGCTGATTTGCTTGGAGGCTGATATGTTTTCGATACAGCCATCAAATATATCTGCCAGTTTTGATGCGCTGATCGACAAGTACCCATCTGGTTCATTTGAGCGAACGCTTCTGGTTTATGTTGCAGGAGAACAAGCGTATTCTATAGGGGATCGAGTTTTGGCATCAGATATTTGGTGTCAATATTTACCACCTAACGCACTCATTATCAGGGCATATGCTGTCGCACAGAGTAAAGATTACGGCAAGGCCGAGACCTTGCTTAACTGCTTTAATCAAGATTTTATTCCCGGTACGACCGCTTTGAAAAGCAGCTACGCGAGTGCTATCTACCCGGTAGCTTGGTATGCTTACGAGAACGAAAGATTTCCAGATGCCGAGTTACTGTGGCGTCGAGCAATCGGATTATTTCCAGATAGGGCGCCGTACTACCATGGACTCAGTGCTGCATTACGACGTCAAAAGCGATGGAACGAGGCCGCTGCAGCAAGTAATAAGGCGATTCAATTAGATCCAGTACAAGCACACTATTATGTAGGTCTTGCCGATGCTCTAATCAATTTAGGAGATATGGGCGGAGCACGAGACGCGCTCGTTAGCGCACTAGCAATTGATCCTGGTCATGAGCCAGCCGAGCGACTACTGGATCAAATCAACCAGTCAAAGTAAAGATTTGGAAACGCAACCCTTTTATCCATGCCTATTGACACGACCAAAGGTGAGCGAACTAATTTGTTTTCTGCTGTGAGGAATCAATACAAGCTCTTAGAAGAGATTCTTTCGGGCACCGGCAATGCATTCGCTCTAAAGGTTGCGGGGGCAGGTCTCAATTTTGGAGTTAGTGTTTTGCTGGCACGACTTTTGGGTCCGCAAGGAACGGGTCTCTACTTCCTTGCCCTCAGTTCCATAAACTTAGCCACTATTATCGGGCGAGCAGGACTTGATAACACGCTGTTACGATTCGTCTCAGTATCCAGTTTCAGAGCTAACTGGATACAAGTCTCTAGGACCTACTACGGAGGAATGAGTCTAGCGCTTCTTGCATCGTTGGTTATGACTGCCTTATTAGGCGGAGGCGCAAAATGGATTTCGGAGAGCTTATTTGGAGAACCTAGTCTTGCACCGGCATTGAGGCTGATGTCTCTCAGCATCGCGCCTTTCTCTTTGGTCATGTTGCATAGCGAATCTCTAAAGGGTTTAAGGCGGATATCTTCAGCAATTATGGTAGGGAGCGTGGCGATTCCGTTTTTCAGTATTTCAATGATGGTCTTCTTGGTGCCTCAATTCCATCTCAACGGTGCTGTCCTAAGTTATGTTCTGGCAACTATCCTGGCGCTTTTCCTGGGTTTGGTATTTTGGAGACGGTTCACTCCCAAATTGTCCTTTTCTGTCGAACGTTCTGATGTTCGCTTGTTAACAGAGACCAGCTTTCCTCTTTTGGGAGTTGCTATCGCCAATCTACTTATTAGTTCAACGAGTACATTTTTGTTGCAGTATTGGGTGGATAGTGATGCAGTCGGTATATACAATATAGCATATCGCACTGCCACGCTAACTAGTTTCGTGTTGTTTGCGGTCAATAGCGTTGTAGCGCCAAGGTTTGCGTCCTTTTACGCTGAGGGTAACCTTGAGCGTTTGGAGAAAACTGCTCTGACAGCAGCAAGAGTCATGACACTTCTTGGACTGCCCATGCTCATCCTTTTTGTACTAACACCACGATGGGTACTTACTTTCTTCGGGCCTGGGTTCGCTGAAGCGTCGACTGCTCTTGCCATCTTGGCCATTGGACAGTTTGTCAATGTCATTACAGGATCTGTCGGGTATATACTGATGATGTGTGGTTATGAGAGACTGGTTCGTAACAACGTGTTTGTATTCGCTTTTCTTAATGTGTTGTTTAACGGATTTTTAATTCCGATACTCGGTATCAATGGCGCTGCGATCTCGACATCTATCACTGTAGCATTAATGAATATCGTTCTCGTGTTTATCGTTTATCGAAAATTGGGGATCATGACCCTACCTTTACCTATAGGACGGACGCGTTATGCAAAGCAGTGAAACAAAAAGCCCCGTTATTGTCATTGGCATGCATCGGTCAGGCACTTCTTTGGTCACCAGAATGATGGAACAGATGGGTGTTTTTATGGGGGTGTGCCAGGATACTAATTCAGAGGCAGAATTTTTCCGATTGTTAAATCGTTGGATATTTTACCAATGTGGCGCAGCTTGGGACCAACCGGGCCCGATACGAAATTTGATAGAAAACACCGAGGTGCGGCGTCTTGTAACTGATTACCTACGGTACATGTTGGGAACCAGGCACGCCGTGAGCTATCTTGGATGGTGGAAGTTCTTGAAATACCGAAATATATTGAGAATTGGTTCTCCTTGGGGATGGAAGGATCCAAGTAACACCTTTACCCTCCCTCTCTGGCTTGATATCTTTCCTCATGCCAAAATTGTGCACGTTGTGCGGCATGGCGTTGATGTAGCGCAGAGCTTGTTGAACCGGGAAAGAAACTTTCTGGTGGCCGCGGAGAAGCTGCATGAACGCAGAAAACGGCGACATGAATATTGGTTTCGTGCCAAGGAAAGTGGTTTTGTATCCTCACTTCGATGTTTCTCTCTTGAGGGAGGATTTTCGCTGTGGGAGGAGTATGTGGCTCAGGCTAGATTGCGAACGAGTACAGCGATTAACCAATCGATCGAGTTGAAATATGAGGATTTACTCCAGCAGCCTAGGGAATCAATTTACCAATTAAGTTTGTTTTGCGAAATATCAGTGACTGATATGAAAGTTCAGGAGATTGTGAGATCCGTAGATGCGACTAAAGCTTTTCAATATCGCAACGACCATCGATTAATTGAATTTGCAAACATAGTGGCTAAACGACTTTATCGCTTGGGGTATCCTGCTGACGAGTTGGGCAAAGCCGATCATGACTTGGGAAGGGATGCGATATGCACCAACAATTGATGTGGGTAACAATCAGTTTAGTCTTGATTTCCAATCTAATAACCTATTCAAAAACACGTGACTGGTTCAATCCGGTCATGATTCTTAGTATTACATTCTTTCTTCCTCTTGTTGCATCTCTTTTGCGGTTGTCTGCCCTTCAGCGTTTGAATTGGCATAATAGTACTTATGTTTTAATCTTTGAAGTTTTGGTAGTGTGGCTCTTATTTCCCACAGTTATTATTGCGTTTAGCCCCGGATACCGGCACAATGCCTTGGTATCTGGGATGTCTCGCCATTTGGCTAAAATGGAGTCGTCTACAGTGACTAGGATGGCGAGATTGATTTCCTTAACGGTGATTTTTGCATTTCTCCTTTCTAATTATCTGCAGACTAATAGTTTGATACCTTGGTTTGGAAGTTACAAAGATAGTCTTCACGTCGAATACGTCCAGGGATTACGGATGGTGGCAAGGGCAATTCCCTTCGCATCATCCATTTTATTAGTGCTTTACATGAAAACAAAAAGAAAGCTGGACTTGATTTTATTTGGTATTTTGGTGTTGTTGCCATTGTCTAGAGGGGCGAGGATCGACACATTTTTTGCTATTTTGGCAGCCGTGATAATCATCGGAATCATGCTAAGAAAGATCCGTACTCGGTTCGTACTATTCGGGGGTATGATTCTGGTGGTGGGAGTGATGCTTCTTGCATTAATGGGTAATATTAGAGCAAGTAAATTTGGGCTCTATGAGTTCGATTACGCCAAATCTATTGCCTTTGTGCCAAATCCGGGGCCTTTGAATACATTCGCCATTCTTTACGGATATTTCGCATTACCCTTCGAGAATTTCGATATTTTTGTAAGAACTAATTTAGGCCACCGTACATTCGGTCTTGCAAGTTTGGAATGGTTATTTGTTGGGTTTTTGAAATTGAATCTTTTCTTTCCTGGGCTTGAAGACAGTTATAGGACAATCAACCTGTTTCAACCAATCAGCGGAGCAAGCACTGTTGCCACTGGTCTTGTGCCTTTTTTTCTGGATTTTGGTGTAGTTGGAGCTTGGGTGCTCATGGGTGTATATATGAGTAGTTGGTTGTTCTTATATCGACGATCTCGGCTTTCAGTATCATACATGGTTCTTTACGCTCTTGTATCTGCTTCTTTTGCACTAAGCTGTTTCCAGCCAATAGTTACGTCTCCGTATTTATTTTATCAATTGTTATATACACTATTGTTCTTTAGAGTTGTATCAGTTATCCGAATTCCAAGAGACAAATAGAATTCGTTATCACTGCTTTACCCGTATATTGGGTAATGTCAGCTAATGTATTGAAAACTATGTTATCCGCTAAAGTAACCGTTGTTCTCATCAATTGGAATCGAATTGATGATACCCTGGACTGTATAGAGTCTCTTCACAAGTCCGATTACTTGGATATTCAGATCGTTGTAGTGGATAATGGTTCGATCGATGACTCGTTGTCGCGTTTGCATACCATCCAGGACAAGATAACGATAATTGCCTCTCCCGATAACATGGGATTTACAGGCGGGAATAACTTGGGTATGCGCCATGCAGCGGCGAACGGGTCAGACTATGTTTTGCTGTTAAACAATGATACAACTGTTGCACCAAACATGATTTCGGCACTGGTTGCGGCCGCAGAGGCGCATAAAGGAGCCGGGATCATATCCCCGAAAATATTCTACTACGATCATCCTCGTTTAATCTGGCATGCGGGTGGCCTATGGAACGCCCGGTTAGGGATCGCTAAATCCATAGGCCATGATGAGATAGACCGTGGCCAATATGATCAATCACGAGAAGTATCATGGGCGTCTGGTTGTGCGCTACTTCTAAGACGGACGGTGATTCAGGATGTAGGCTTTCTGTGCGACGACTTTTTTGCCGTGGCAGAAGATGTAGACTATTGTCTCCGTGTACAAGCTGCAGGCTACAAAGTGCTGTATGTCCCCGAAGCCCGGGTTTGGCATAAAGTTTCCGCATCCTCAGGCGGGGGTGATTCTCCCCAGTATATTTACTATCAAACTCGCAATCTGTTCATGCTACAAACAAAGTGGATAAAGAATAAACCTACGTTTCTTCTCGCTCGTGGCCGCCTGCTCGTCCATTACTTAATCCGTGTGGCCAAGTTTATGGGGCGCGGGCAGATTAGAGCAAACATTGGCATTATGCTCGGAATATATGACGGTATCAGAGGTAAAACAGGTAAGCAAGAATATCAGATACTCTTGCGATAAGAAGATGGACTGTCGCTTTTCACAGTGGAACCGTATAATCTCGCAACTCCAAATCTATCGAGGTTAAGATGAGAATTGCCGTAGATCTGCTGCCCGTTACGTCAAAGCCTTCTGGTAATAGGAGGTTTGCGTTGCAGCTATTGACTCATATTGTGGAACTGTCGGATGCTCAAAATCATTTTTTCTTTTTCTGCTCAAGACAAAATGTATCCCTGTTCCGAGAGCGTTTTACTCAAGCCAATGTGACTATCATGGCTTTGCCAACGCTCTCAGTCTCCCCTATATCACGTGTTTTGACCGAGCAATTGCTGCTGCCTCTCTGGTTACGTAAATACAAGGTCGATCTCCTATTTGCTCCTCAAAATGTAATGCCTGTGTTGGGGAATGTTCCTACCGTTGTTGCTATTTTGAGTATGCATATTAATTATGAGCAATTGAACTTCCCTTGGTGGCAACGTCTTTATGGCCGTTGGATCCTTCGTTGGACATCCAAAAAGGCGGAGGCTTTCACTGCTATTTCCCAATTTGCAGCTGATTCCTATGCGGAAAGATATGGCATTTCACCTAAGAAGATCTTTGTGGCTCCGTTGGGTTTTGATGCTCACCCCGATTTAAAAGGTGACAATACCGAAAGCCTTTTAGATGGTGAGTACATTCTGTTTGTGAGTGCTCTTCACCCGCACAAGAATGTGCGGTTCTTACTAAGAGCATTTTCGCACATTGCAAGAAAAAAGTCTCATGTGCATCTTATGATTGTTGGGCCTGATGTTAACGGGGAAAGTGCCCGCTTAAATGCGATGGCGGATCAGCTTGGCATCGCTGAACAGGTTCATATTATGGGGGCTGTATCCGATGAAATGCTAGTACGACTTTACTCCCACGCCCGTCTTTTCGTGTTCCCTTCACTTATCGAAGGTTTTGGGTTACCGGCGTTGGAGGCTATGGCTCATTCATTACCGGTTGTAGTGAGCAATCGAACCTCTCTACCTGAAGTTGTCGGGGACGCAGGCATTGTTCTGGATCCCACTGATGAAAGGGCCTGGAGTGAAACAATAATCCGCCTTCTAGAGGATGACGCTCTATCTTCAGAATTCGCACAGCGTAGCAAAATGCGGGCAGGCGAATTCTCTTGGCGTCGGACTGCCGAGATTACTCTTGAGTGTTTTCACAGCGTGTTGGCATCTTTATCAGATGCAAAGGAGAAAAAACTGTGACCTATCTGGCAGAACCATACGTCGTTGTCGTAGGCGTAGGAAGGTCAGGAACTACATTGCTGATGAGTATGTTGGATTCCAACTCCAGCATTGCGATGTTACCCGAAATTGCATTTGAGCGACGGATTCTAGTAAAACAAATACAGTCAATTGGCACAGTGTCTCAAATGGTTGAACTTCTGAAGAAAGACTTGATTTTCTCCAAGGGTGGGATCGATCCGGTGTCTGTTGCTAATTCATTGACGGAGCGTGACATCAAATACTCTCCTGTTGCATTTTATCAGCATCTTTTGTGGCTGTACGCCCATAGCAGAAATAAACGCCTAGTCGGCGTGAAGGACCCGAAATCTCTAGAACTCCTGCCAGTACTGAAGGAGCTCTTTCCGCAAACTCGTATTCTCCATATTGTACGCGATCCGAGAGATGTATTTCTGTCGCGCAAGAAGGCGGAGTGGTCCAAGGATAGGGCGGATTTCCTGCAATTACTTGCATATCGGGCTCAGTACTCGTTGGGTTCAGAGCTAGGACCGAAGTTGTTTGGCAGACATTATCTCGAAATTCAATACGAAGCCCTCATATCCATGCCGGAAGATGTGCTTAAACGCGTATGTGAGTTCCTTGAGATAGGATTTGAACCACAGATGCTCGATCATACAAGGTCGAGTCATAGGCTTGTGTCAATTGACGAGAAGCAATATCATGGTAATGTCTACCAGCCAGTTTTAGCAAACAACAAAAACAAATGGATGGGAAAATTGACGAAAGGACAAGTTGTAGGTGCTGAATATGCTGGTAGAAAAGCGATGCGGGTTTATAGTTACGAGAACGCCAACTTTCGAAAGTCCTTACGTCTCCGCGTCTATCTTTTAGCCCTTGGGTTAAGCTTGGAAGTGGCCAATAGCTTATATTGTGGATTAGTTTACTGGCAAAATTGCAAAGCAGTCACAGAACTTTCTAGATACAATGCGCCTTAGAATTAGACATGTTGTGCAGCATATTCGTTGTTGTTATTTAGATGGGACGAGATTATGGGGTGCCAATGGGTACAATATTCTGACTAGTGATGACCAGGGAGAGACTTGGCGTAAGTTCTCAAGCATTCCTGTGCCTGCGTGGAAACGTTTTTCGGTTCAACACCCTGTATTGCGCAGGCTGTTTAGACAAGGTGTACATGCTGTGGTTCCTTGTCAAGATGGTTCGATTCTAGCTATTGTAGATAAAGAGATTTACCGGTGTGAGGGAGTGGAGCGTGCATTTATTCCCGTGCACCGTTTTAGACGGGGGCGACGACCGTTATTGCAAGGATGGTGCTTAACCCATACCGGGGACTTTCTTTACGGTGAGTATTTTTACAATACTGAACGTGAACAGGTACTCTTGTGGCGTTCGTCCGACTTCGGTCTCTCATGGGAGGTGGTCTATCGATTTCCTCCCAATAGCGTTCGTCATATTCATTCCGTCCAAGAAGATCCGTACACGGGTGATATATGGGTCTCGACCGGCGATGAAGACCGTGAGTGCCTTGTCATGCGCTTCTCTTCATGTTTCAAGGAATATACGATTGTAGGCCAGGGTAGTCAGGACTGGAGACTTGTTTCACTCATTTTCGGTCCTGAATATGTTTATTGGGGAACCGATGCCCCGCAACAAACAAATAAACTCATTCGTTGGAGCAGGAAGACACGGGTAGCGGAGGTGGTCGCTCAAGTCAATGGACCTGTGTACTATTCTCAGCAGACTCGTGAAGGTGTCATGTTGTTTGGTACAAGCGTAGAAGGTGGTAGAGGTGAGATTGACAATCGAGCATGGATCTGGGGGTCTGTAGATGGAATGATATGGGAACCTTTGTGGAAAACTCAAAAAGACCGATGGAACAACACGCTTTTTGGGCATGGTGTATTATTGTTTGTAAGGTCATCACAGCCTTTGCCTAGGGACAGTATTTGGGTTACAGGACAAGCTCTCAGGGAATTCGATAATATATCGGTTTGTTTTAGCCTATCTAGCGAGGGAATATGATGCGTATCCTAGTTCTTGGAGGCTCGGGTATGTTGGGTCACAAACTTTGGCAAGCCTGCCAAAACCGCTTCGATACCTGGGTCACCATTCGGTCGACCTACAATAACTATGCCCGGTACAATCTATTCGATGCAGAACGAACATGGGGAGGCGTAGATGTACTGAATTTCGATACCATGGTTCGGGCTTTTGCAACTGTTCAGCCCGATGTCGTGATCAATTGCGTTGGTATCATTAAGCAACTTCCCTCAGCTAAAGACCCTCTTGTCAGCCTGTCAATCAATTCGCTTTTTCCTCATCGTCTGGCGAATCTTTGCACAGCAGCCGGTGCAAAACTGATTCATATTAGTACTGATTGCGTATTTTCGGGACGGAAAGGCATGTACACTGAGGACGACGTGTCTGATGCAGAAGATCTATATGGACGCTCTAAGTATTTGGGAGAAATAAGTCAGGTCCCACATCTTACCTTGCGCACTTCCATCATCGGTCGAGAGTTGCAAATGCAGTCGGGATTGGTCGAGTGGTTTCTGAGTAATCGGGGCGGAGAGGTAAGAGGATATACGAACGCTATCTATTCTGGATTTACTACCCTGGCTTTGGCGGAGATCATCACCCAAGTGATAGAACGACATCTCGATCTGACCGGACTTTACCATGTTTCATCTGCACCGATTAGTAAAAACGATCTGTTGTGCCTCATTCGAGACATATTTGATCTTTCTATTGATATTGATCCTGACCCAACTGTGCACATCGATCGTAGCCTGGATAGTAGCCGCTTTTGGTCTATAGTCGATTTCTCGCCGCCATCATGGCCAAAAATGATTCAGGATATGGCGGCTGATACTACACCTTATGATAATTGGAGGAACATTCATGCTTCTTGATGGGAAACATATTTTAGTCACAGGAGGTACCGGCTCTCTCGGACAAAAGGTCGTTGAACGATTGTTAACTGGCGAATTGGGTACACCAGCCAAAATCACCGTTTTCTCTCGGGATGAAGCAAAGCAACATTATATGCGTGTTCGGTATCTCAATCGCCGCGAAGTTACCGACGAGGTCATTTATCGAAATTTCAAGGAACTGTTAACTTTTCGCATTGGCGATGTTCGGGATTATTCCTCAGTATTGCAGGCTGTGAGTCATGCTGATTACGTCATTCATGCCGCTGCGCTCAAGCAGGTACCAACGTGTGAGTATTTTCCCTACCAGGCCGTGCAAACCAATATCTTGGGGGTGCAGAACATCGTCCGGGCTATCCGGGAAAACCAGACATCAGTTAAAAAAGTTGTGGGAATATCCACCGACAAAGCCTGTAAGCCTATCAACGTGATGGGCTTGACGAAAGCTGTCATGGAGCGCATCTTGGTTGAAGCCAATGTTGATTGCCCCGATACAATCTTTGCTTTGGTTCGCTACGGCAATGTTATTGCTTCCCGTGGATCGGTAATACCTTTTTTCTTGGATCAAATCACCAATGGTGGACCTGTCACTATCACACTGCGTACGATGACTCGGTTTCTCCTTACGCTTGACCAGGCAGTCGATACAGTATTCGCTGCCATGCTCCATGCTAGGGCCGGAGAGACCTACATTCCTAAGGTGCCGGCAGCTCGCATCACTGACTTAGCCGAAGTGCTAATTGGAGATCGGGATATCTCCATTCAGGAAATCGGTATTCGTCCAGGCGAAAAGATTCACGAACTCATGGTATCGGAAGAGGAGCGTTATCGTACGATCGAACGAGATGGGTACTACGTTATTTTACCCATGCTACCAGAGTTGCAGGTTGAGCCATTGGCTGAGCCAGCCTTGAATAGTGAGTTTAGCTCCTCTGATGTCACCTTGGATCACGAAAGCTTACGTGAGCTGTTAGCCCCCTATCTTTCCGAGTTGCCCGCAGGGGTTGCAGCATGAAGATCATGACGATCTTTGGTACCAGGCCTGAAATCATCCGCTTGAGCCTAGTGATGCGGTGGTTGGATAAGCTCTGTGATCACATCACCGTGCACACAGGACAGAACTACAACGAAAGCCTTAGCGACATCTTTATGCGTGACCTGCAGGTGCGTACGCCTGATGTTCATCTGGGCATTCGTTCCAGCAGTTTCGGCGAACAGATCGGCTTGCTGCTCAGTCGCATTGATGCTGTTTTGGCTGAACATCAGCCCGATCGGGTTCTGATCTTGGGGGACACTAACAGTGCCCTCAGTGCCATCGTCGCTGCCCGTCGTGGTCTTCCTGTCTTTCACATGGAGGCAGGTAATCGCTGTTACGACGATCGCGTGCCGGAGGAAATCAATCGCCGCATTGTCGATCATTCCAGCACTGTTCTCATGCCCTACACTCAGCGTAGCAAGGATAATTTAGTGCGGGAGGGCATCGAGAGAGAGCGTATCTTCGTCACCGGCAATCCCATTTATGAAGTGTTACAGGCTTTTACGCCGCAGATCGAAGCTAGCCAGGCCCTGGCTCAGCATGAAGTGATTCCCGGAGAGTATTTTTTAGTGACCTTGCACCGTTCTGAGAACGTTGACGAGCCCAAACGTCTCCATAGCCTGCTCACCGGCCTGTCTGTAGTTGCCGATACTTACAACACGCCCATGCTGGTCAGCGTACACCCTCGCACTGCCAACAAACTGGATGCCTACCACCTATTTCCCGACTCGCAGCATGTGCGCTTGCTCAAGCCTTTAGGTTTCTTCGATTTTGTCAAGCTGGAGCAGAACGCCCGCTTGGTGCTTTCTGACAGTGGTACCGTCCAGGAAGAGTGCGCCATTTTTGGTGTGCCTAACGTAACCATTCGCGACGTCACTGAGCGCCCGGAAACCATTGAATGCGGTAGCAACATGCTTAGCGGCGCCGAACCAGCTACCATGCTCCAGGCCGTGCAGACCGTGTTGGCGTTCTCTTCAGACTGGTCGCCCCCGGCAGAGTATATGGCCGAGCTGGTTTCCCGCACCGTTGTTAAGATCGTCCTCGGCTATACGAGCATTCGCCGCCATTATAGCTTTTTCTAACCCATGCGTATCCTCATTCTTACCCAGTACTATTATCCCGAACCGGTCGAAAAAGTACATGACCTGGCTTGTGGCTTGGTGCGTTTGGGACATGATGTCCATGTTATTACAGGTTTCCCGTGCTATCCTAAAGGAGAAATTTATCCGGGTTATCAGCAATCGCTATCATTCCAAGAAGAGATCGATGACGTACATGTTACTCGAATTCCTCAATTTCCTGATCATAGTGGTTCTGTTTTCCGACGAGCGTTATATTATTTGTCCTTCACCCTGAGTGCGGCGACAATTGGGTTGCTAAAATCACAAAAAGCGGATGTGATTTTGGTGTATCTGGCTGCAATGCCAATTGGTCTTGCAGGTTGGGTTATCAGCCGTCTGCGGGGTATCCCCATGGTTCTGGATGTTGTAGATATTTGGCCAGAGAGCGTGATAGCCAGCGGCATGGTTCGTGACGGCCTCGTCGCGCGCCTGATCCGGGCTACGGCGCGGTTTATCTATCGTAAAGCACATCATATCAATGTCGTCACCCCCGGTTTTAAGCGTAACCTTCTTTCTTATGGCGTCCCGGAGGAGAAATTGTCTGTCATTCATAACTGGATGCCTTTGGGAACATATAAACGAGTGGATCCAGATCCTGATCTTGCTGAAAAAGAAGGGCTCCAGGGCCGTTTCAACGTCATCTACGCTGGTAGTATGGGGCGGGTTCAAAATCTTGAGACGGTGCTGGACGCAGCTGAACAGCTAACTGATCTGCCTGAGGTGCAATTCGTGTTGATTGGGGATGGTCTGGAATACCCCAAGCTGGTTGAGAAGGCTCGTCAAAAAGGTTTGAGCAATATGCGCTTCCTGGGTAGACGTGCACCGGAGGCAATGCCAGCCTATTATGCCAGCGCCGATGTACTGCTGGTGCATCTCAAACCCGATATACTCTCCGATGTTTCAATCCCGTCTAAGACATTTGCCTACATGGCTTGTGGACGGCCTATTCTGATGGCAGTGCGCGGGGACGCCGAGGTGTTTGTTAAGGAGCACAGATTGGGGCTGGGTATCGAACCCTCTAATCCCGCTAGGCTAGCTGAGGCTGTGCGACAGTTTTATACTATGCCAGCCGCAATGAGATCGGCAATCGGCGAGCATGCACATCGTGTGTACCTGGAGAACTACAGCTCGGAGGTACAGATTCGCAAATGGTCTAATGTCCTGATAGGAGTGGCGGAGGTGAAACGTGTTTAGATGGATTGGACCATGGTGTCGGCAAGAAGGCTACAGTACCAAGAGAGCAGAATGAACATGCGGTATGATCAGCCTTTAAAGGTTCTGGTTACAGGTGCGAGCGGTTTTGTGGGCCGCCATTTGTGCCGACACTTCATCGAGATGGGTTATGACGTGCGTGGAACCTGTCGGAGTTCCAGTCCGATACTGGAAGAATTACCGGACGTGGAATGGATACGGATCAGTGATATTAGCCCAAACACCAATTGGTCGGAGGCGCTAGATGGTGTGCAATACGTTGTGCATCTTGCAGCGCTCGCGCATCAAGTTGGGAAAAAGGGCAAAGGACGGTTCGACGAGTTTATGCGTGTGAACGCTGAAGGCACGCGCAGATTGGCTGAACAATGTAAGTTT
>RFHA01000422.1 GCA_003696565.1 Chloroflexota bacterium | reverse complement strand
GTGCAAATCACTCGCTTGATTGGGTTAAAACCTCGTGTATCTGACAAGATAGAACGGGCAGTTTTATTGGATATAGCAGGCGTGTATGAAAAGATTGCCGAAACTTTTTATTTTGCCAATAACACCGTCTATGCCATATATGCAGCATTGCGGTCACTTAACACAGCAGAAAAAGCCGGGCTTTCAAATGAATTAGCTCGCAGTTATGCCAATATGTGCCTGGGAGCGTCCCTAACCCCGGCGCGATTTTTAGCAAATATTTACAGTAAGCGGGCGGAGCAAGTTGCTGATGCCATTGATGACATGGCAACAAAAGCAAACGTCAAGCTGGTAACAGGGATTTATTACGCAGGTATTGGCGCATGGGACACCGCCGAGATGAATTTTAAATCCGCCGCAGAATCATATTATCGCCTAGGCGATAGCAAACGACTAGAACAAACACTTTCATCATTAGGGCATATGCACGCGATATTAGGGAATTTTGATGAAACCATCGCCTATAATCATGACATCGGAATTACGGCTAGTGAACGACGTGACGAGCAGATGATTGCATCGAGTCATATTTGGCGCAGTATCGCCTATACCATGCGCCACCAAGAGGCTGAAGCCATCGCTATGCTGAATGCCGTTGAGTCGTTGTTTACCCAAAGCCCGGATGAAGGTATTCGTATTATTGGCAGTGGGGCAAAAGCACTTGCTCATTATCGTCAGGGAAATATTGAACTAGGCATGCTATGGGCAGATAAAACCTTCCGTATGATTCAAAACACCGCACCGACCTCATTCTCTTTATTACCAATTTACGCCGCAATCACTGGCATTTATTTGAATCAACTAGCAAGCAAGCCAGACGATAGTAGCCTAAGAACGCGCACGCAACATACGATCAAAACGTTGAAAGCCTACGCTAAAACCTTCCCCATCGGTAAACCAAGTGTTTGGCTGTGGGAAGGGCTTTATAGGCAGACCATGGGGCAATCTCAAAAATCAGAACGCCTATTACACAAAGCCTTAGAAACCAGTATCAACATGCGTGTGCCATACATTCAAGCATGTTCACATTATGAACTCGGCAAGATCATGGTTAATCCGCAAAAACGTCAACATCATCTTCAACAAGCCCGTGAAATTTTTATGGAGATAGGAACAGAATACGATTTACAACAAGTTAATGAGTTGTTGACAATCCAATGACTATCACACCATACAATCAATACAGTTTAATTTAGCCCAAGTTCTGCGGATGCAAGGTCACACAAACGAGCACCACCTGCATTGAGCCATTCGTCCAGGCGCGGGCTGGATTGAGCATTGTTCTGCGCATCAGCATAAATCCCTGTACCCCAATAATAATAGCGACGAGGCTCGTCATACCATGTGGACATTTCTTGATACAACACACTAGGACCGCCATTGTAACACGCCATCGCTAACCCAACATCACCCTCAGCCAAACGCAGACATTCATTTAATACCCCTGCCCCGCGCATGGCGTTGGTGTTGGGGTCAAGCGGGTTTTCATTTGTGGCAAAATGAAACGGCATAACTTGAAACAAGCCTTGTGCCCCGGCAACACTACTCACAGTGGGGTGCCCACAAGATTCAATTTGCATCACAGTCGCTAGCAAATTAGGATCAAGATCATAAGTTTGTGCCCAGCGTGCAATGTCATCCTGCCAATGCGCTACTTCATCAGTAAACAGAGGGGCAATTTCACCTGAGTTTATCGATGAGTCAGAATCCAGCAAATCACCGATGCCTGTTATTAAATCCCCAAGCGCATCCCCTGCAAATTCTGCAACATCGACCACCACGCCTGGCAGCTCATTGACCAATTCTAGCCCGACCTTTGTCAGTGTTGTGAGCAAATTCGGTAAGATAATCACACCAACCATGACCATAAAAAACCATGCCGGGGAAAGTTTACGATACGTCTCGTTTTGATCTTGGTTTTTTGTTGACAAACAACTCTCCATTTAGTTAATGCGGTTTTGCAATGCAACGTCATTATAAAATAACCAACCTCAAATAAGCATTAAGTGTTGCCGCATTGGATGCTTCTCAAAAATCATCATATATGCAGCATACTAACTGCGACAAACTTAATTTTAGAACAATTGATCTAAAATTTCAATTTAATTTATGTCAGAAAAATGATAGAAACTTGCTGCCCCAGGCGGATTTCATCCTGAGGATAAAGAGGATAAGGGGCAATCACACGCTCATTATTAACAAATGTTCCCTTTTCACTGGGCTTGCCTAAGGTTGAGCCATCCATCACATAATAACGATCATCGCGCTTTTCAATAAAACAATGAAGCAACGACACCCCTGTATATTGATCTGGCAGGCGCAGGTGCGCATCTATACTACGCCCAATAATAAATGGTGTAACGAGCAGCGTCGGTAACGGAAACTCACGGTCTCCAAGCTTTAAGCGTGGACCTTGCAACTCAGATGGAATGTCATCAATTGGTGGTGGTGGCTCAGGCTTAACCAATTGAATCACGGGTTGAGGTTTTGGGCGTGTGACGGGGTTATTGGGTGCAGTAGGCAAAGGACGTTCTTTTTTAACAGTGGATTTTTCACCAGTTTGTGGGCGACGGATTGATGAATACACACCTAAAAGCACGATCACCCCAACCACAACCCCCACACCAATCAAGATGAAAGTTAATGGTTGGGATGCGTTCGTGACCGAAGATGGCGATGTGGATGATACTGCTGTTGGAACGGGAGTCGGCGCACTGATGTCATCATCAACGCGCTGGGCAATTGATGGCGTAACGATCAGCACGATGACTCCCAAAATAAGCCAACGTTTCATCGAAAT
>RFHA01000421.1 GCA_003696565.1 Chloroflexota bacterium | reverse complement strand
TAGAACGGATGTACAAAAGGAGCATATCATGGGTCAGGTCACAAAATATCCACAGGGCACATTTTGTTGGATGGATTCACAATCTACTGATGTAGAAAAAGACAAGGCGTTTTATCAGGCGGTTTTAGGGTGGCAAATCAATGACATACCAATTGGTGACGGGCAGTTTTACACCATGTTCCAAAAAAACGGTGGGGATGTTGCGGGGTTAGGGCAAGCACAGGATGCAACAATACCATCCCATTGGAACGCTTATGTCTCTGTGGATGATGTAGATGCTATCACGGCAAAGGTAAAAGACCTGGGCGGGCAGGTTATGATGCCACCGATGGATGTATTTGATAATGGACGGATGGCAGTTATTACAGACCCAACCGGTGCAGCTTTGGCATTTTGGCAACCTAAAAACCATATTGGAGCCACCTTGGTCAATGAAGATGGCGCACTGGTTTGGAATGAGTTGCTGACAACAGACCCAGAAGTTGCCATGACATTCTTCGGCAAATTGCTCGGTTGGACATTTTCCAAAATGAAAGAGATGGATTATTGGATCATCCACAATAATGAGCGTATGAACGGTGGGATCATGCAATTAGCGGCAGACTGGGGAGATTTACCACCTCATTGGATGAACTACATTCATGTTGATGAGCTTGACTCGGTATTAAAGAAGGTAGATGCCAATGGTGGTCATCTAGTGCATGGACCCGTTGACACAAGTGCCGGCACATTTGCCATTATTGCATCGCCATCCGGGGCAGCATTCTCAGTCATCCAGAGCAACACAGTGGATGAATGGGTAGAATAAGCCTATTAAGGCGCAGGGGGTGCCCTCTGCGCCGTTTTTTGGCTTATGGACAATTGGCTGGCAGGGTATATTCCACGCCGATGCGATTGTCATTCTCGTTGGTTTCCGTGATGTTGTTATTGACATCAACAATAAATTCAATACGATGCGTTTCATTAACATAAACATCAATTGTAAATGTCACCGCTACCCGATGTGTTCCACC
The DNA here is from genome assembly GCA_003696565.1 of Chloroflexota bacterium. Taxonomy (GTDB): domain Bacteria; phylum Chloroflexota; class Anaerolineae; order Aggregatilineales; family Phototrophicaceae; genus DAOTWY01. The sequence goes on along the minus strand of RFHA01000421.1, from coordinate 1,022 downwards.
GGGGTCTAAATCAACCGGAATCAATCCATCACCGCTGGATGCCGTTACCGTACCACTGGCGATATGGACATCCTGAATACGACTTAAACCAGTTGAAATACGCTGATTGCTGTCGTTACGAATGGTCATACCAACTTGGAATGGCTGCCCACAGTTTGGTTGGGGCGGATCAATAAAGGGATCAACCAACACCAAATTCAACGACGGTTGGGGTGTGTTGGTTGCTGCTGGCGGAGGTACAGCCGTTGGGATAGCAGTGGGTTGTGGGATCGGTGTTGGCGGACCAACCTCACGCGGTAGATTTGATGTACTGCCCTGTACAGTCACATATGGGGCATAAACCCATCCCTCACCATCTCCAAAACGCACCTTAAACCAGTCTCCAGTTAGGTTCAGGCTCAAGATTTCGGCTTGGTCGCCTGGCGCAAACGTCCCCAAAATTGGCACAAATTCCGTCCCAGGCCCGCGTCGCACATTCTGTTGACGATCAAATAACGCCATCGGCACCGCAGCTGCATCACTTGTTGGGAAAGTCGTCGGCGCGGCGTTAGAGGTGGGGGCGGGCGGTAGTGTATCACGCGGGGGGATAGTGGGCTGTGGTGTGGGCGTGCTGGGTTGTATCGGTTGTTGAATGATCTGGGCTTCAACCACATTCAAAGTATGTGTTGCCTGCCCACTAGTGTTATCAGCACGATATGCAGTCACTTGGATGATGTGTTGTCCTAAACCGACAGTTTGCCAGGGGTAAGACACCCCAAATGCTAAATCACCGGAGGGATTAGGATTTGGCAAAGTTGCAATTACCGTGCCATCTACCGCTATTTCCACCCGGCTTATATCTTCCCCTGCATTAGTAACCATCGCTTGAATATGTGCCGTCACGCCTTCACGATATGGCGCATTCGGTAATGTGATGGTCACTTGTGGTGCCCCTTGAATGGTCTGTTGTGGGGCGGTGCTACTCGTCAAACTGCATCCAGACAATAACGCCAGTATGGTGATCCACCAAATTGATTTCATCG
>RFHA01000420.1 GCA_003696565.1 Chloroflexota bacterium | reverse complement strand
TTGCTCGCGCTATAATTGGTCTGTCCAGCTTGTCCCATCACGCCGCTGACGCTGGTAATGTTGATGATGCGTCCGTAGCGTTTCCGCATCATCGCTCGTACAGCAGCTTTGCTACATAACCATGTGCTGCGGAGGTTGGTCTGTATCACTACGTCAAAATCTTCCGGTTTCATCATCATGATAACATTGTCACGGGTGATTCCGGCGTTGTTCACCAAAATATCAATCTTGCCATAATCACTTGTCGCTTTTTTGATTAGGTTTTCTGCTTGCTCAGCATCTCCCACATCCGCTTGGAAGGCTTCTGCCATACCACCAAGTGATTTAATCTGTGCAACAACTTCATCCGCTGCAGCGGCACTACTATGATAGTTGATGATGACAGTAGCCCCGCGGCGTGCCAACTCCAGGGCAATTTCCCGCCCAATACCACGACTCGCCCCGGTCACTACTGCGATTCGATCCTGTAATGTTGTCATCGTCTCCTCTTTTCTTTACATCGAGCTGAGTATGCCTGTTAACACCTTGATTATTCTGGTCCGACCCAGCCTAAAAAGGTCATCTCCCCACGTAATTGCCCCGTTAAGTTAGACACGCCAAATCCATCTAGTGTCGCACTATACACATCCCGTCGTCCATCAACTGCTGTACTAGTCGTTGTAATTCCCGTAAACGCCAAATATTGCCCATCTGCTGAATATACAGGATTACAGATGTTCTGCGGGGAAGTGCCGGTTGCTACTAAATTAAATGCTTCATTGTAAACCCTCACACCATATGGGCATGTACCGCCTGCACCACCAACAGCTAAACGTGTCCCATCTGGTGACCAATCCGCCTCTAATCCAAAGCGTGCAAAGGGCACTGCTTCCAACACTGCCAACAATTCCCCTGTGCTAGAGGCAACAACTGTCTCGGTTGCAGTATCCGTTGCATTTTGGAAAACAACCCGCGTACCTAATGCATTCCAACTCTCATTAAGGTAATTCGGCGCGGTGTCATTAGGCAAACGCACCTCAGAGACAATCATCTGCGGGATAGTCGCAAACCATAAAGAGCGCGTCGGGTTGAGAATATCAAACGGATCACCACTGCTAAATGCTAACATCCGGTTATTAATCCAATATGGGGGTTCAGTCGTGAATTGATCGCTAACTTGTGTGGTGATCCCCGTTGCAACTTCGACCACATACACATGCCCACCTACTGGTGTTCCATCTTCTTCCGGCGTACAAGCAGATGGATCCGCAGCGTCCCATGTTGGGCAAATGGCACGATCCGATACAAATGCGACATATCGCCCATCCGGTGACCATACCGGATAAAAATTAAATGAATTATCCCGAACAAGCGCACTCCATGTGGAACTATCTAGGTTATATGTAAAAATATCTAAGCTATAGCCAGTTTCCAACACAACAGCTAGCCGTCGCCCATCTGGTGACCATGCTGGCGGATTATAAATCCCCCGCTGTACGAGTGAGTTTGTATGTAAAATGCGTCCCGTTACGCCCACCTGCACATCTGCGACATATAACCCATTAAATGGGGTTGATATATCACTGATAAGATAGGCAATTCCATTCCCAGTTGGTGATAAAAAGATCATATCATCTTGTAGCCAAGGGGATTCCAAAATGGCATAGCGTTCTTCACGGTTCGCAGGGTTGACATAATATAAAATCCGTTGGTTATTCGTTGGTTGCGCTGTCGATAAACTCGTGATTGTCTGAGCATCATTTTTATTCAAAAAAGCGACAAATGAACGGCTCAAACCATCACGTACAACATCGGGCACATCCAACAAATCTAAATTGTCCAATTGAATATTGGGCTGTGGCAAAGGCGTATTAAACGGAGTAGGTGTGATTGTTGGCGTGGCTGTTTCCGTTGGTGTTGGTGTGATGGTCGGTGTGATTGTAGCAGTCAACGTCAGTGTCGGCGTTGAGGAAACAGTCGGCGTAGCTGTTTGAGTGGGTGTTAGGGTATTAGTCGCTGTGAGTGTTGGCGTGGGCGTTGGAACTGTCTGCGTAGATGCACACGCCGCACAAATCATTATTATTCCAAGCAAACAAAACCGTCTGAGCATGTTGAGTCCTTCACAATTTGGCGGTTTATCATACCACAAATGTCATTCAACAGAGAATAGTAAAGGGTATCCCAAAGCTCCTATCATCAATGATGCTTAGCAGTCACATGGAATACCAGATCATGCCCCAACATCAAACGAAACTGTGCATGTAACACCGGAAGCGACACAAACACCAAAGCAATAAGCGGGAGCAATATCGGTGAGGCTAACATGGTCAACCATTCTCCACGACTCACTCGCTGCTTGGCAGATGGACGTGTATCAATATCTAGCCACCAAAAAACCACACCAAGCCAAAACATCACCAAAAATGCAACATTCAGCAGCAAAAATGGCGGATAAAGCACCCCCCTATCAAGCAAGTGTGGGTTAAACAATACCGGAAGCTGAGTAGCTGCTGTCAAAAACACCCACCCCGCACCAGCATGTAGAATATCATGCGCCACACGCACTAACAACCGCATCCCTCGCCAAATAGGCGTGCCGGTTGGTCGCCCCATTTGCAGCACCGTATAACTGATCTCTTTTGTTCCCCAAGCATGACGTAATGATTGACGATATCGGTTTTTGATTGAATCCCACAGCGTATTACCACTTACTGCCGTCGCCAAAAAAGGCAAAAAGATCGGGGTGATTCGTAACCGCCCCTGTGTTGCAAAATAAATTTTGATATATGTATGCCACTCATCTGCAATCACATCAGAATCCCAATACCCACAATGCTCTAATAACTTTAAGCTGAGTGAATAGGAGGACATCGGTAAGGTAAGCCAATGGGGTGCCGCCAAATAAGCCAGTTCAAACGCTGTGGCATAGGCGTTTGTCACTCGCATTAACGGACTGATACGATACACATTACTATGATAGCGCAACGGTGCTTGCCAAATACGATAATAGCGTGATGGATCAACCGCATAAAAATAGGTCAACGCATCAAAATAAGCCGGATGCCACATCGTATCCGCATCCATCGTCGTCACAACGATATGAGACAAATCCCACCCTTGTCGTTCAACTAATTCCCGTTTGACCCAACGTGCTGCCCAAGCTTGATTAGCCGATTTGCACCGAATTTCCCCAGGTAAATGATCTGGATGCAGTGTGATATAAATCTGAGCAAAACACCCGGCAAACTGTTTTTGAAGATGTTTAGCTTTTCGTAAAGCC
>RFHA01000419.1 GCA_003696565.1 Chloroflexota bacterium | reverse complement strand
GGAAAAACACGATGAACCGTAAAAAGATAACACTAATCACAATTCTTCTGCTGATGGGGATGATCTTCATGCCGAGCCAGGTGCTGGCTCAAGGTAACGTTCGCCCACAAGCAGGATATTGGACAATCTACCTTTCAGATGAAACATTTGCTTCTTGCGTAGGAACACAGACCTATGCGCTGAACACGGCTGATCTATATGGACAAATGACATTTACAATTTTGTTGGAGCGTGCTAATCCTGGGCTTCAGGTGAATCGTGCAGCAACACTTAATCATACTGGCGCAAATGATTATATAGGTACTCTGGTTGCGGAAGGATCAGATACGGTGCAAATGCTTATTTCCGTTGAAGGCAGCCGTAATCTGAGCGGTAGACTGATTATTACATACTTGGATGGAGATAGGTGGTGTAGTACAACTACGCCGTTTAGTGGAGAAGCACAGACCTAACTACTAAGTAAGGATAACCTCCTCAAAAAATTGTAGGTTGATATAGGCATCTGGTCAGGCATTGATCAGATGCCTTGTTTTGATGACAAGGGACATGACATAAACTTTGCCCCAAATAAAAAAACACACTACAATCTCAAAAAGTGATTTTTGGGGGTGTTATGTCATTAACAGATCGACTGGCTGCGGCACGTGGAGATATACCAGCTGACCTTGTTTTGCGTCGTGCGCGGTTAATTAACGTGATTTCCGGTGAAATTTATGAGACAGATATTGCCATCCATGACCGATATGTTGTTGGTTTAGGGGCAGGGTATGAAGCTCACCAGCAAATTGACTTGAACGGCAAATATGTCTCCCCGGCATTTATTGATGCCCATGTTCATATTGAAAGCAGCTTGGTCACGCCGCCACAGTTCTCGCGGGCAGTGTTGCCCCATGGTGTGACGACTGTTATCACAGACCCACATGAAATTGCCAATGTATTAGGTCTGGAAGGCATTCGGTTTATGCTGGAACGGGCTAAGAATGGCTTGCTGAATATGTATGTGATGGCTTCCAGTTGTGTGCCAGCGACTCATATGGAAACCAGCGGCGCACGCCTGGAGGCTGATGACCTACAACCGCTTGTCAATCATCCCTGGGTGCTTGGCTTAGCGGAGGTGATGAATTATCCAGGTGTGGCTTATGGTGATAGTGGGATGCTTGATAAAATTCAATTATTTGAGTCCAAAGTGCTAGATGGACATTGCCCCGCTATGAGTGGCAAGCTGCTTAATGCTTATGTTACCGCTGGCATCCAAAGTGAACATGAATGTACCACACCTACCGAAGCATTGGAAAAACTCCGTGCCGGGATGACAATTTTTATCCGGGAGGGCACTGCCACCCGTAATCTAGAGCCGTTGCTTCCACTAATTACCCCAGAAAATCATATGAATATCTGCTTTTGTACAGATGACCGTGTGCCGGCGAGCTTAATTGATGATGGTTCAATTGATTATATGGTGCGTGTGGCAATTGCTCACGGTGTTGATCCGATCCATGCTATTCGGATGGGTACAATCAACACCGCGCGCTATTTTGGATTGAAGAAGTTAGGAGCTGTCGCGCCAGGGCGTTATGCTGATCTGATTGTGTTTTCGAATTTGCAGCATATCGTGCCGGAGATGGTGTATCGTGGTGGGCAACTTGTGGCACAGAATGGGCAGATGGTCGTTGATACACCACCACTGCGTCCCTTAGATTTACGGAGTACCATGAATGTGCGTTTAGATACATTAGATTTTACGATCCCTGCCACAGGGGAACAAATTCATGTCATTGGTACAATTGAAGATCAGATTGTATCAAAGCATTTGATTGAAGATGCATTGATTAAAGAGGGCTATTTTGTTTCAGATGTTGAACGTGATTTATTGAAATTTGCTGTGATTGAACGGCATCGTGCCACGGGCAATATCGGCAAGGGATTTATCAAAGGCTTTGGCTTAAAGTGTGGTGCTATTGCCGGTACAGTGGCTCACGATCATCATAATTTGACCGTTATCGGTGTGGATGACACCAGTATAAAGACAGCTGTTCATACCGTGATTGAAATGGGGGGCGGTCTGGTTGTGGTAGATGGGGAGACAGTCTTGGCACGCTTGTCTTTGCCGGTTGCTGGTTTGATGAGTGAAGAGCCTATTGAAGCCGTGCGCGCCGCCTATGATGAATTAATTTCACAGGCACATAAACTAGGCAACCGTATGACCGACCCATTTATGACGATGAGTTTTATGGGGTTAGAGGTTATCCCCAAGCTCAAATTGACTGATATGGGCTTGGTAGATGTGGAGCAATTTAAGATAATCGGTTTGGCAATTGAGTAAAATAAGAATAAATTTATTTGTGTGTAAATGCAAACAGGACGCATCATGAAACGATGACACGTCCTGTTTGTTGTTTGTATTAGGGTTATTTATCCTTCGTCTTCCATCATCTCGTCATCCATCATCATCATGGCGTGTGACAGTTCTTCATAGAAGAATGCATCTAATTCGTTGCGTAACTCTGTACATGCAGGGTCTTCATCTGCGATGTGCCCAGGGGTGAGCATGGTCATGCCTTCCATCATCATGTCGTCACCCATGTCCTCGTCCATATCTTCATCCATCATCTCCGCATCGTCTTCCATGTCATCGCCCATCATGTCGTCATCCATCATCATCATGGCATCAAACAGCGGTTGATACTGTCCTTTGTCGAATGTGGAAATATCAAGCATAGAGTGGAAGCCATAGTCATATTCTGCGATGAACAGCAGCGTAATCAATGTTGAATCACAAACGTGCAGCATCATATCATCATCGTCTTGGGCTTCAATTTGATGTGAGGTTGCGGTAAGGGCAAAGGTTAAAATCAGGGCGAGGGCGGTGATAGACAATAAAATACGTTTCATTTCGGAATACTCCTTTTTTAAATATAGACTTCGGGGTGGAATTACCCCATCTACATTCAGGAGCATATTGCGAAATTCTATCATAAATGTGACATAAATCTTGCGAAAGTCTTACAAGTTAGGGATGGTAAAGGTGAAGGTTGTTCCGTTGGTCATATCGCTTTCTACGGTGATTTGCCCATGATGTGCTTCAATAAATCCGCGTACAATCGCTAAACCTAGCCCCGTACCACGATATTTACCATCTTGTGCGCGGGAAGGTTCTCCACGATAAAAACTTTCAAACACTTTATTTAAGTCCTCTGGTGGGATGACACTACCGGAATTATGCACGGTGACCTGAACAGCTTGCTCAATCTGGCGTGCTTTAATACACACTTGCCCACCAACTGGTGTATGTCTTAGGGCGTTATCCAGCAAATTATACAGCACGCGCTGCATTTTATCTGGTGCCATATGAATAATATCAAGCCCGGGTTCTAATTCACCGCTGAGTTGAACGCCTGCTTGTGTTGCCTTCGCGCTTAAACTGCCAAGTGTATCTGAGATGAGGTCACGTAAAGATGCCGGTTCTCGCTTAATTGTGAAATTACCAGTATCCAGTTTGGCGAGTTCAAACAAGTCATCAATCATCTTGCTGAGGTGAAATAATTCGCCCTGTACGTTTTCGATGTATCGCCTAACCGTGGCATGATCTGTTACGACACCGTCTAAAATCGCTTCATTCATCGCACGGATGGCGGCAAGTGGCGTGCGTAAATCATGAGATACCCATGCGACAAGATCACGGCGGGTTTGTTCTAGTTGACGCTTTTGTGCATCAAGCATTTCTAAGCCGTCAATCAT
>RFHA01000418.1 GCA_003696565.1 Chloroflexota bacterium | reverse complement strand
TCTTTACCCTCTGCGATGTTTGTGACCTGAAGATAATGCCCGCGTTCTGCATCAGCCAGATGCGCCACCAGTTGCCGAACAGTCCAACCCAATCCATCAGAATAGACTTGTTGCTCCCATCGATCGCCAACTTGATCTAACACCTGATCCAGATACGTCCGTGATTCCGCCAAACGATCTAAAATTGCTTGCTTACGTGAGGTCATTTTAAGAATACTCCTTTTTAGATAAGCGGGCAGTGCTAATATCAGCAAAGCCCTTGATATAAAAAACTGCCGGATTTATTCCGACAGTAATGGTAACGTGCAAGCAATATTTCTACAATTGAACGTAACTGTTTTCCGCTAAGATCAAACGATGCACAGATGGCACTTGTGTAGCAGATGATACCACTTCAGTGTTATCTGCGATGAGGCTGGAATCAATGCGGCGACCAGGCAAGTTCAACAGTTTACATTCCCGCATCACAATACTCGCCTCAATTTCACTATTTTCAATCACCACATTATCACCAATGGCTGTATAAGGTCCTACATAACTGTTTTTAATGATAACATTATCCCCAATGATAACGGGTCCACGAATCACACTATCAATCACTTGGGTGTTTTCCCCCAAAATGACGCGATGCGAAACATCTGAATTGGTAATATTGGGGCTTTCAGGCGCGGGGGTATAAGGCATATCACCTAAAACGAGGTGATTCGCCTGGATAATGGCGTTCGGTTTCCCGGCATCAATCCACCATCCCTTAAGCGTATATTGATGCACTTTCTTTTGCGCACTGATTAATTCTTGAATAGCATCCGTGATCTCTAACTCATTACGCCAAGATGGTTTGATCTGGCGGATGGCATCAAAAATAGATGAGCGGAATAAATACACCCCACAGATTGCCAAATTTGAGGGCGGGTCTTTTGGCTTTTCCACCACACGGATAATTTGCTCACCATTTACCTCGGCGATCCCAAAGCGTGATGGGTCTGGTACTTCGTAAAGCGCAATGGAAGCCTCCGCATCTGACTCGGGGAATTCCCGCAGTAGGTTTTCCATTTTATCTTGAAAGATGTTATCCCCTAACACCACACAGAACGATTCATCCCCTACAAAATCTTGGCACAAACTAATGGCATGAGCCAACCCTTTTTGCTCTTCTTGAATGATATATTCCAGCGTGACACCCAAATTTTCACCATGATTAAGTGTTTGCTTAATAGGCGATTCTAGGCTGTTAATTACGATACCTATATCTGTTAATCCGGCATTTTTAAGCACTTCAATGGCATAAACAATCAAATGTTTATTGGCAACGGGTACAAGTGGCTTGGGCATTGTCAGCGTAACCGGACGCAAACGTGTTCCCTGCCCTGCTGCTAAAATAACTGCTTTCATTAAAATTTCTCCATTAAGGTTATATATTGATTGATACACAAATGGTAGATCATATGCTTAACGATTAGCATATTGCCAAATCGCATCTGCAATTTCCCAGACGGCATTAGGGTTGCTGAGTTTACAGGCGTTTTGTTGCAATTGTTGTAGTGTTTGACCATCATCACTAAGCCAATTTTGTAATGTTTTTGCCACAAGTGCCGGATTATTACGGATAAACACACCAGCGTTGTTGACCTCAACATGAGTGACATTACCCGCTTCTTGCCCAGGAATAGAATCACTCAAAATCATCGGCAAGCCCATAATGCCTGCTTCTGTGATCGTAGCAGGTCCGGCTTTGGTCACCAGAATATCAACCGCCTTCATCTTCTGTGGCATATCCTGCACAAAACCATACACATGCACCGGATGCCGCCAATCTGTCTGTTGTAAGCGTTGCTTGAGATTATCATTTTTGCCTGCAATAACCACTAACTGGCAAGGTGTGTCAATTGCATCAATAGCCCGGGCTGTTTCATATAACGGTCCCATACCATCTCCCCCGGCAACCATCAGAACTGTCGGCAAGTTCACATCCCAACCAAATGCTTGCCGCAATTCAGTCTTGCTTGCCTGCACATCCATAAAGCGCGGGTGAACTGGTAAGCCCGTGATCGTCATTTGATTCGGACGCATACCATTGCGAATGCCATTATCATAAGCAGCTTGCGTGGGCACATAGCAATGGTCAGCACGGGAATCATACCAATAACGTGGAGTTGAGGCTAAATCTGTCACCACGATAAGAAATGGCGGCATATCATCAGGTGAAAATACCGCCCGATACGCCATCATAGACGGTTGTGTAATCACAGAATGTACACTCACTACAACATCCGCCGGATGATCTTTAGCCATTTGTTGTAAGCGTTTGCGATTATTGAGATACATCAACCGCTGGCTGAGCCAACAAATTGGTTTGATGTTCCCAATAAAATAACCCAATCCCCACGCCCATGGGGCATGATTGACAATCCACGGATAAAACTCTGGCATTTTATTCATGGGATATTTCATCTGACGATAAACATCTACCAGAGAAACAGTCACCGCATCATGCCCATATTGAAGATAAAGTGCTTCCGTAATTGCCTCCGCCGCCGCACGATGCCCCCCACCGGTGTCCGACATCAAAAAAACGATCCGCTTAACCATGTAAAACCTCAAATGAATTGTTAACGTGTTTCCTATAAGGTGACGGTATGCTATGTTATACTTGATCCGGTCAATTGAACATAGAAATTTTGGAGGCGAACTTGCTTCTTTTTGGTGGAGATTTATTAAGATACCCAGGTTATATCCTAGGGGTATTGGTCGCTGTACTCATCGGCATGACAGTGCATGAATTTGCGCACAACTACGTAGCTTATTTAATGGGTGATACCACCCCTAAACGCGACGGACGCTTGACGTTGGATCCTCGCAAGCATATCTATTTACCGGGGTTCATCATGTTTGTGTTAATTGGCTTTGGCATTTTGGGGCTTGCACCAATTTCCGCCAAGCGGATGCGTAACCCACGTTGGGGGTATTTTGCGGCTGTGGCGGCGGGTCCTATCTCCAATTTACTTGTGGCAATCATCTTTGGCATCATCTTTCGGATACTTGAACCCACACTTGCAAGCAATTTCAATCTATTTTTGTTTATGTGGGCATTAGTTTCATTTAATGTTCTGTTGTTTATTTTCAACTTGCTGCCGTTATTTCCATTGGATGGCTGGCATCTGGTCTTTACTGCGTTACCCTATGAACAAGCGCGTTGGTGGCAGCAAAACGCGATGATCACACAATACATTTTCTTAGGGTTAATTCTGATTAGCTTTTTTCCGTTTCTGCCTTTTGATCCACTTGGTTTAATTATTCGTGAACCGTTAGATGTCATTATGCGTATACTCATAGGGTGATGATGGCAGCTGTTCAGCGTGTGCGTCAAGGATTAAGAGCATTATTTGCTTTCAGCCATCAAGTGGATTATCAACTGGTGGCGCAATATCTTTCTGATAAACAAATGGGGCTGTTCCGGAAAATGTCTAAAGCGGAGCAGCTACATAGCCTAAACGTTCTAAGGGATGTGCTAGCACAAGGTCCACACACGCCACATGAGTTAGCGGTTGCCGCGCTGCTGCATGATGTTGGGAAAATCCGTTGTCAGGTAACCATCTTAGAGAAAACTATGGGCGTGCTGATTAAGCGATTTTTGCCGGGCTTATTCCGTCGCTGGGCAGAACATGATACGATAAAATGGTGGAAGCGTGCCATTGTCATGATGACATATCATCCCATGTGGGGAGCGCAAGAAGCCCAAGCAGTTGAAACATCCCCCAAAGTGGTTTGGCTGATTGCCCATCATGCAGATGCATTAGAACACTGGCAAGGGCATCCTGATTATGACCTATTACATCGGCTTAAACTGGCTGATGATGCAAATTAATGTAAATGAGGAAAAATAAAATGGCGGAAATCTCATTAGCGATACTTGGAATGGGGCGACTCGGCACTTCGATCGGGCTAGCATTGAAACGATATATGCGTGAAGGTGGAAGCCACCGTTTTAGCATCACTGGTTATGATACTGTTTCTAGTTATGCCAAAACAGCCAAACAGATGCAAGCAATTGATGACATCAAGAACCGCCCACAAGAAGCGGTTAAAGGGAAGGACATCATCATCATCGCTATGCCATATGGTGAGGTTGAAACGGTTTATCAGATGATTGCCCCCAATTTGCGAGATGGTACGGTCATTTTAGACCTTTCCACCCTTAAACAATCTCCAATGCAAGCGGTGGAAAAGCTGCTTTCACCGGAGGTGCATGTTGTTTCTGTTGCGGCAGTGGTAAATCCTAAATATTTATTTGATGGCGTAAATGAAACAGACCGCGCCACAGAAGATTATTTTGACAAAGGCATGATGATGTTGATGCCCACTGTTAAATGCGCGCAACAAGCTGTCACCTTGGCGATGGATTTTTCCCAATTATTAGGTGCAACACCTCAATTTTTTGATCCATCCGAACACGATGCCCTCATCGCAGCAACAGAGTTGCTCCCTGCCTTACTGGGTGTAGCTTATTTTTATACCATGTGTCATGGCGATGGTTGGCTGGATACACAACGTTTGAGTAACCCATTTTTTGGTGTGCTGAGTCGCCCGTTATTTGACTTACACCCCGATGATCTACGTGCTATGTGGTTAAGCAGCGGCTCACACTTAATTCGCAATATCAATGAAATGATCCTGACATTGACACGCTTCCGTGATCTTATTATGGAAAAAAACGACGACGCGCTAGCAGTCGCACTAGATAACACATCAAAAGAATATCAAGCCTGGATTAACCGCCGACATAACAATAAATGGAAAAATGAACGTCCCATAGCAGAAGCTCCTACATTTGGAGAAACAATGAGTGGGATGTTTGGCAATTTAGTCAATATCGGCAAGAAAGACAAAGATAAATGAGGTTCTTCTAACAACCGGAGCATCGTATCCGGTTGTTTTTTTACACATAAGTTACAATTTTTTTATTCAATTGAGACGTTGCCCACATATCCTAAATGCGATAACACAATTTTTAGGAGGTACATGGCATATGAAACGTCTCATATTGATATTTGCCTTGATCATATCACTATCTAGTATGGTAATGGCTCAGGAAGAAACACCAGAACCCACATCACCGGATGCGCCACGTCCTTTCCTCGGCATTCAATTTGACCCCAATGATGAAGCAATCACCATCCAAGTATTGCCAGATAGCCCAGCAGATGAGGCTGGTTTACAAGATGGCGATGTCATCACTGCAATCAATGGTGAACCTGTCACTGTGCAAACCATCCGAGATGTAGTTAACAGTTTTGCAGTTGGTGAAACGATCACCGTGACAATCACCCGTGATGACGAAAGCCTGGATATTGATGTGACGCTGGGCGAACGTCCAACCGAGCCACAAATTACGTTGCGCACCCCGCCGATAAACATGCATGGAGCATTCCTAGGAGTACGGGTTAACGAAACTGATGAGGGGTTGGTGGTAGATGAGGTCATTGAAGGCTCACCTGCACAAGCAGCCGGTTTACAAGTCGGTGATATATTGGTAGCAATCAATGATGAGGACATCACAACACCGGAATCACTCATCACCGCATTGCTGGCGAATATACAAGAGGGACAGGTCACGCTAACAGTTGAACGTGACGGCGAAACGCTTGAAATAACTGTAGAGCTTGCCCCTATGATGCGTTTTGATGGTAGAATGCCACGCGATTTTATGCCACCATTTGGTGAAGGCGATCACAACATGCCATTTGGTGACGGTTTTGAGTTTAGGATGCCTCAGCAACGGATTGTGCTAGGTGTGGGTTATGAAATCGTGGATGAAGGCGCGCTTATCACTGATGTCCTCCCAGATTCCCCGGCAGAAGCCGCTGGCTTAATGGTTGGTGACATTATCCAAGCTGTGGATGGGGATGTTGTGGATGCCGAACGCACACTTTCAGACCGGTTATATGCCTATGAAGAAGGCGATACCGTGACATTAGATGTGTTACGAGACGCTGAAACATTACAAATTGAAGTCACTTTAGCCCCGGTAAGCCGGCGTGCAGCATTTGAATTACCAGGGACAGATATGTAGCATGTTTATTTTTCGGGGAGAATTCTCCCCTACTTGATTCGTTACCGTAGACATATAATCACCTCATTGTGTTAACTCAAACTCATCTTTGAGGGATTATATGTCTTTACTAGAACGTATTCAAAACAAAACGGCAATCGTTAGCATTGTTGGGTTAGGTTATGTCGGCTTACCGCTTGCCGTTGAATTTGCAAAAGCGGGTCTTCACGTCATCGGGCTTGATTTGGATGAGGACAAAGTCTCACAACTAAACGCTGGGAAAAGCTATATCCCTGATATTCCAAGTGAAACACTTGCCCCACTTGTCCAATCCGGCAAACTACGTGCCACCACAGATTATAATGATCTGAAACAAGCAGATACTGTCAATATTTGTGTGCCGACCCCACTCCGCAAAACAAAAGACCCAGATATGTCTTATGTGATTAGTGCTGTAAATTCTGTGGCTGAAATTAGCCATGAAGATATGTTAATTATCCTAGAAAGCACCACCTACCCCGGTACCACCCATGAAATCGTGCGTCCAAGATTAGAAGCACGGGGTTTCACCGTTGGTGAGCAAATTTACATCGCTTTTTCTCCAGAGCGAATTGACCCAGGAAATAAGACCTTCGGCGTAAGAAATACCCCAAAAGTGATCGGCGGTGTTACTCCAACTTGCACACAGCTAGCCCACGCACTTTATAGTCATGCCGTAGATACGATTGTGCCTGTGTCATCCCCAACAACTGCAGAAATGGTCAAACTGTTAGAAAACACCTTCCGTGCTGTCAATATTGGATTAGTCAATGAAATGGCAATTATGTGTGACAAGCTTGGGATCAGTGTGTGGGAGGTAATCCGCGCGGCTGCCACCAAACCATTCGGATTTATGCCGTTCTATCCTGGTCCTGGCTTGGG
>RFHA01000417.1 GCA_003696565.1 Chloroflexota bacterium | reverse complement strand
ATCTTGAGCTGTCGTATTAAACGTAGCGCTATCAGCTATAACAGCTCTGCCAGCATTAAGCCCAGCATCTTGAGCTGTCGTATTAAACGTAGCACTGTCGGCTGTTAGCGTGTAACTTGTGCCGCCACCTGTGGGCTCATTAAGCCCCACAGGCCAATTAACAATAGTGTTTTCAAAAGCGTCAGTTGTAAAATATGCAGAAGCGTCTGCACCTGCATTATCTAATGCACCACCTGATTTAGTTCGATAATCATCTGTTGATACATCTTCAAACGCTGAACTCGTCAAACTTGTAATGCTGTTAGCGCCGGGTATATCCGCTGCATTAGCAGATGATCCAGCATTATTTGTACTTGCTGCATTAGCCGAAGCTGGAGTGTGATAGTCTGTTGTGCAATTGTATGTAGCACAGTTGATAAATGTACCGCCAAGCGCACACTTGAAACCAACTGCGCTATTAACAGCAACACAGTTTACATAAGTCCCAATATGTCCACTTGTGAGACCGTCAAATGCTTCACCGCCGTCACACTGAGCTAAACAAAATCCAGCTTTACTTGATATATCACCGAGCTGTATGCAGTTATACGCATTTGCTCCTGCTTTTAATACAAGATTTTTTAGCGTGCAATTATCGGCATCATAAGCAAGATCAATAACTCTGTAACCCCAAGCATGGGAGTTTTCAATGTAGATATCTTTTACAACGCAATAATCAGCTACGCCAGTGATGTCAAAAAAATCAGAGTATGCTGCATTACCGATTACACAAGCTTTTGTCGCGCCGGGATTTAAATCTGCTTTAATACGTGCATCTGTTGTACCGTCTTTACCCCCAGAGCCATCAGCAGCACGTATTGTTACATAGTGCGTAGCATCACAAACCCATGCACCGTCGATATCAACTGGATTTTGACCAGTGAGTTTATCTAAAATAATAAACTCAATAAGCTCATCAGATGTGACTAAATCACGAGCTTCTGTGGCAAGAGCGGTGTCTAAATCCGTGTAATCAGCGCCGGTAGTTCCGACTGTTACTTGAGCTAAAGTGGGCATTAGTCATCTATCGCCCCATCTTGTCCCGACCGGTTTTTAACATGCTTCATCGCTGCGCGTTTTATCGCACGTTTTACCGCTTTTCTCGCAGGCATAGCTTGACCGTTAGCTTCAGACCAAAAATCTCTAAATTCCGGGCCAGATAGCGTTATAGTAGACGAATCCACCGCCCCGCCGTTTTCGTCCAAGCGCAAATAGGTGATATACAGCTCTTTACGGCTCACACTATACAAGACGGAATCGAGAACGTATTTAGTAACTGTTCGGTTTACAGATTCAGGTTGCGTTAAATTCAGTGCCATTCGCTTTGTCCGTTATAATCTTTGTTGCCGGGTTGATTGTATAGCGCCGCCTTTTTACAGTAATTCGGTCTGCTGTGCGCACAATATCAGAAGTTAAAGCCGCATCGACAGACAACACTGTACTTATATCCGGCTCTTTATACCAACGGTCGGCTAAATACTCCCAATCTGTCGCTGGCCCCTCAATATGCACAACGGTAAAATAAACCGGGTCTTTTTCTTTCGCGCCCCACTCGTGCCCGTCATCTTTAACTTGCGCTATGTCGTACAAATCGAAACTACCAAAAGTGCTTGTGCAAACTAATAATTCAGCCATCAAAATACGCCCAGGCATACACTCTTACTACAAGAGCAATAAACGGGATACTCACCAATACCATCGCCCACATAACAAAGATAGAAAACACCGTTCCAGCATAATGTTTTTCGTTCCGATCGTTTAAATACGCTTGCCAGCAATGATTGGGGCCATCAATCGGTTCAAAGGCCCAATCAATTATTTTTTCTAGCCAAACCCATCTTTTTTTACCCGTTTTATTCGCGTGATACCCGCATTCCGCGCTTATAGTATTGTCGTGATACCCGCCGCGAATCGCATTAAACAACTGATCGAACGCAATTAAGAGATTGCGAAAATAGTTCATTCGGCCAACTCGTACTTAATCAACAAAGACATATTCGCTGGATTCGGTATCGCGGGAATGGTTGCGCAAACAGGCTCACTCTCAGCAATCACATTAGCGCCGATCTCTCGCACAGTAACGCAAACTTGATCACCGGTTGCTAACGACAAATCCACCGTGGTTTGATCGGTCACTGTTGTCTGCTCGTTGTGTTTAACAACATACTCAAGCTGGCCCTGTATCGCACTACCGTCAACTCTATACAAAGGAGTCTCCCACGATATTGTAGATGCTTGCGCTAAAACCGGGGCGAACAAAAGCCCCGTCAAACTTTTACGCATGACGCTACCCCCACAGAAAAAGAATTATTTAACCGTCAAGTTTTTTCAGCTTTTCCGCTAACTCACTTTTCCGTTTATCGTCACGGATTTTGAAATATAGATAAGTGGCGTAGGTTAAAACAGAACAAAGCATACCAATGATAACGCCCCACTCATTAAGTGTAAGACCGAAAAAAGTAGTGGCCCCAGCACTCGCATAAGACGCCACTGCCGCGGTTTTTGCGGCAATATGCTCGTAGTGGTTTGGATCCGTCGCGCTCAAATCTTACGCCCTCGAACAGTCTTTCTGCCGGTCTTTTGAGTCTCCACTTTGGGTACATCATTCGGCGTTTCCGGATCGTCCTGAGATTCTGCAAGCTCTTTGTTTTTAGCGTTGAGCACGTTAAAAGCAATAAAGTCGATGATCTTAGAGAGAGCGGGGGCAAGAGTGCGATACTTAGCGGGTAGCAATGCGGACAACACCGACGCACTACCGACAACGGACAACACAAGAGACAGCAAATCGACCCACATCACACAATCACCCCCAGCTTACCCAAATGTATACAATCTTAACGTATACGTCAAATGCTAAAATATCTGTCGCGGTGTATTGACATAAGGCGCTTAATACAATAGTATTGGTACTTAAGTAATCGTACTGACACACAAGGAGCCTACGAAAATGACAGCGGATTTTAGAATCACAAAACGGACTACTGGTGGCATGCCCTTAGAAGCCGAAAACGGGGAGTTCAAAAAACTCCCAAGCGGGGATTTCCTGCTCGAAAAAGCATCTGGAAGAGTGATCTACCAAATGTACTATCTGGAGGAGCAATCCCCAGTTCCCCAAAACATTCGGGAAAGCGCCAAAGAGTTTTGGGCGCAATTTTTCGCGGCCGAAAACGCAGCAAAGGAAGAGGCAGCCCGCAAAGAGCGGGAAGCGATAAAAAAAGAACTGGAGAACGCCGCAAAGGCGGAAAAAAGCAAGAAAGCCGATAGGCGTAGATGGGACGTAATAAACAACGAGGGCGGGGAGGGGTACAACCCTTTCCGCTACTAACCCCCCCACCGTGGCGGCTAAATCTGTGCTGCCACGGCCCTCAAGGCCTCCCTATCTAGCCGCTCGATTTCCGATAAATAAAAACTGTACGCCTTACCAAATTGCTTACCGAAATTCTTAGCGTTAGACATTTTTAAATGTTCCCGCGCAATGTCTGCATAGGAGTAAAGCGGCTTGGCATGTTGATACCGGTGCCTAGCATCAAGCAACGCAACATACCCAAGTACACGCATTCTGGCCACCGTTTTCGGCGTCTTGTTTTCCAAAAATGGGGGTGTTGCCCGACCCAATTCTGTGAACAAGTGTACACCTAAAAAGTTAAACAATTGTTCCGCGTTTGGAAGGTCATCAACATACGCAAATTGAAGCCAAGCCGTTTTAACTGGCGGCAAGCGTTCGACTGCCGCGATTACTGCACCGGCTATTAAGGCACGCTCAAGTATGTCCCCCGATTTACCGCTTGAAATTCGGGTTTCGGTAGCTGTTACCTTGTGAGAGGGGGTTTTTCCGCCCTTCAGAGGCTTATTTTTGGCCGTGGCGGCGTTTTTGGGGTCTTGGCTAGGCTTACCTACCGGGTGGGACTGAAAAGCGCTCCTACCGCGTTTAAATACCGAATACGCTAAAGTGATTTGTTGTCGTACCGATTGCATAAAATTTAATCTCCGTTGTCGTTTTTTCGTCTGAAAATCTTTGCCGGCCAACGGTCTCCCACCACCCCACACCCCCCGAAGCCCCCCTAAAGGGGGCGTAGGGGGGGGTGTGGGGTGAGGTGAGACTGTTGGAATTTTTTCAATAAAATCAATAACTTACAAAGTACGATTACTTGAGCCAATAGTAGTAATCGTACTTTTGTAAGTCTTTGATTTATAAGCAAATTCTTTTCGGTTTTGGCCGCAAAGAACAAATTTACACCCCCGCTCAAAACTGGTACTCCAGCCAGGCCGGCTGAACGCGCACCCCCCCCTGGTACGTCACCACAACCGCGTAAATACCCCCGCCCTCCACGGGTATCAAATACTCGCCCGCAGCTAGGGCCAGCAAGTCCCGTTTCGCTGTTTCGTAGCGCTTCACTCGCCCCCGGATTACCCCCGCAAATTCGCGCTCAAGCTCCGCCAAATCGCCTTCAAAAACCTCTCCTGTTTCGTCTAAAAGTGAACAGATGTTCACTAAAATTTTGAACGCTTGAGAGTCGTTGAACTCTTTTTGCTCGTCAAGCCTCCGCTCTAGCTCTTGACGCTGTTTTTCGCGCTTGATCATGCTTTCAACGTCCACCGGTACCGGTACCCCTACGCTATCCCCGGGCGCGCCATCACCCCCGTTTAACAGCTCTACAGACTGTAGTTCTAACCATTGCGCAGCACCCGACAGCGGCTTGAAATTAGCTTTTGCATCGTCTAGACGTATGTACCGCGCTGCATTTTCGGGCGCTATGCCCGCCGCTTCGGCGGTCTCCCGCCCCATCCGACATAGTGTTTGACACACCCGAACCGCGCCGGATAGCGCACTTGCCCCCCGCCCCGCGTGCATGTTACCGGCCATCTTTTCATGGTGCCCGGCGGCTTTGGCGGCATGGTGCACCAGCTCAATGGAAACCCTGGTATGCTGACAAACTTTTCGCAAGTACGATAAGACCGCCTCGACTTGCGAATTGTCGTTTTCGTTGCCGTGATGCAGCGAGACAAACGGGTCTAACACAACGTGTACGACGTTCAGTTGTTTAATAGTGTTGATTAATTTATTGAGCGCGGGAATGTTCGGAACGACAGTGTTTTTGTTCGCTTCGGCAACAACTAAAGGATTGCCGAACCCCGAAAAAAAGAACACTTTATCTTTTACAGTTTCGAGATTGATTTGGAATTTATAGCAAGCAGCAATTAAACGCCTTTTTAGCTCGTCATAATCATCTTCATTGTTGACGATCAACACCGGCCCTTGTTTTTGAACTTCATTGCCTAAAAAGTTTTTACCCGTTGCAATCGACAACGCCGAAGCGATTGCCAGAACAGATTTACCCGTTCCACCGTCAGCAATTGTGGCTGTTATATTACCGGCAATAAAGCGCCCATCTAAAACCCATTCACGCGGCTTCGGCGGCTCGAATGAGTCTAAAGTCTGGTAAGCCAGCGTTTCGTTTGAGCCTGTATTTATAGGGGTTTCTGTGCTTTCTTGCGTTTCGTTTTTCGACTCTGCATCAAATTCGGCAAATTGATTTACCGTTGTTTGCCGCTCCAATTCCAACGGCTTTATGATGTATTCAAGCAACCATTGTTTGCCACTTTCGACGTTGCCGCGCCTTCGGTGTTTTGCTAACGCGCCATGCCTTGCAAGGTAGTTTTCGGGGTCTGTAAAGATATTAAGGACGGTGTTTCGATTGACGCCTGCTGAAAATAAATCCGCGCAAATATGCCAAAGAGCGGTTGAATGGTCTGGTATGTTTGGATCTTCACTTGGGTACAGCTTATCCAGCCCCTCTCCGGTTTTGATTGCGTGTTTCACCGCGCCGCTAATCGGTAAGTCATCTAAAGATAGGATCGAACCGGTATTTTCATTCAGTACTGTATTTTCATTCAGTACTGTATTTTCATTCAGTACTGTATTTTCATTCAGTACTGTATTTTCATTCAGTACTGTAT
>RFHA01000416.1 GCA_003696565.1 Chloroflexota bacterium | reverse complement strand
TGCTGATGATGTTGCTGTCGAAATTCTACCGGAGTCAGATCATCCAATGAGCTATGCGGACGGAACCGGTTGTAGTCTGGAATTACCCCGATAAAATAGCGTATCTGGGTGTCTCCGAATAGAATAGAGAATACCGAGAAGGAGACAAGATGATGACCAACCAACAACCGAAGAAAAACTACAGCGATGAATTCAAGCGTGATGCGATCCGCTTGCTGGAAACCTGCTAATTCTGCCTCGCGGCGGGGGGCATACAGCACGACCAACCAACGTTGTCCAACACCACCATAGGTGCTAGTCGTTTCATGATAGAAATAGCCGTCACGCTGAGAAGTACTCATATCAGCTTGGGCGGTATTCGCCAACAAATCTTTTGCTTCTGTCATGGTCGCTGGCACACGTGAGACCCGTTGTTGTTCTGAAAGATTTTGGATATTGTCAGTACTGTAGAGCGCACAAAATAGGTGTTTCCTCATCTTCTCCGAACTGTGCCAAATAAGTGACTGTCATGTCGGGTAAGCTGGTTTTATCGGACGTATTGCCTGAAATTGCGCCGAGATAGATGGGGATGCTGGTGCGGTTGGCACAAATCATGCCGAGAACAGCTTGTTTCAAATCCGGGCGATGGTCTTTACTGTGACCATACGTGATAGTGATGACTTGCTCTTCCTCAGGCTCATCATCTTATTCAAAGTCGTATTTACCTTGCAAACTCATCGCAGTCGTATCCAAATGCGCGAAACCTACATCAACCCCATAGCATCGCAAAGCATGAACGCTGATCGATGCAAACAATTCCGTAATGCCCGCCTCATGTAAGCGATCTAGAGCTTTGCCTAGACTGTCGCTATTCAAATCACTGGCTTCAATGCCTTCGCCAATCAGCACCATAGCCTGAACCGCCTCACCAACCGTCACTTTGCGCCCCGTATCCGTGATGCGAACATCAATCTGCCCAATCAGGTCAATCTTCTCGCACACACCTGCAACAATCCCAAAATGGTGTAGGTCTTGCGTCACATATTCTGCGGACATCGGACTTCATCTCCCTGATTTCTCGATGAAACCAATTTATCCTATAATTATCCGCTTCTAAAATTTACCCCTCTGAATGTCGGCTTTAGAACACCCATCAGTGCTATTTCACCTGACCACCATACCTTGTCTCCAGCGGTACGATGTTACTCCTCTGACTAACTCCCAAAGCCAGTAAAAAATACACCATAACTGAACTACAATTAATCGTTCTTTGGAGACACTTTGCGGTAGCGCTTGGACATCATACGGGCGACAGCTGCATCCATCAATGTGCGGTTCTCTTTATTTTCTAAACGTGCATTGTTGAAAATCTCTTCGACACCGTCATACTCTGCGATATAACTATGCTGACCAACAGTATGCCGAAACATATGCGTGCGCCAGTGCTCATCCTCGGTCCAATCTGGAATATCCCAGATGCGCGTCCCTGTGAAGATGAGGACAAAACCCACATTTTCTATTGGATAACGCGAAAGTGCCGGTCCGATAATAGAGACAAAGCGATGATTTAGGTTCTTTGGGGCGATTACCTCTGGTGAGATTTTCACTTTAATCCGCTGTCCTTTGCGATATTGATGCGTATAGATGGCATCGCTACGCCCCATCCGGTGGATCACTGGAACAATAGTGTGGCCTTCTTCATGTTTCACCAAACACTGCAAGAACTCAATCACACGCTCTGCGATTTGCTCACGATAGCTTTCTGTTTGTGTCGTCGTATCTACGAATACGACGGCGTAGGACTTGTCATCCTCTAATGGCGGGAGTTGATAATTCTTGCTGAACAACTGAAGCCGCATACTATCCATCACCAGATTCAGGTTGCGGGCACGTTGTGTGTGTTGTCGCTGGAACTCCACATCACGGAAGAGCTTATTACCGTGGCTGCGAATATCCTGGAAGATGCGCTGTTGATTGTGTTCCGTCAGTCCGGGCAATTCCAGCAATTCACGGACCATATCTAAGGTAATACCTTGAGGTAACTTTCTTTCTGGCGGGATATCCTGAGTCTGTTGTTGCTGGCGACCGCGACGGCGCTGAGTCTTTTGCTGTTGTTGCTGTTCAAACAGAAGCCGCCGTCTTTCTATTTCGTAGTTCACCCACTCGATCAGTTCATTCATCAAGTCAATGTAGTCGTCTACAGATTTAATCTTGCGGCTTTGATCTTCAGAGAGGCGAATAACGAGATCGCGGACACGCCACAATGCAGACCGATACTCAAGCTCATTGACCAACCAATCAATATCGTCTTGTTCAACGACCTCACTGAGCATAGCAATCAATTCGGGCATTTCGCCTTCCGGGTGCGTCAGCAAGCGCTCCGTCCAAGGCTGTTCCTCCGCCCATTTGAGAATGATAAAGATAATCTGTCCGAATTCATGGTAATCTGGCTGTAGGGACATGAAGGGCGGTAGCAATTGCAGCAAGACGGCATGGTCATCTGGGTGGGCCTGGTAATCTCCCGCGCCATAAAAGTTGAACAGTTGCTTGGTGCAGGCCCGTCCCATTAAGGCGAAATCCTCACGCGCATCATTGAGCCAATCAGTTACCAGCGCGACGGTATATTCCAGATTCATCTGGGAAAGCAACAGCACCCCCCACGCCAACGACAACGTGACATCCCTGGGTGAGATGATCTCTTTCACATCGTTAAGTACGCCCAGCCACTGCCCTAAGGTATTTGCGCAGACATCAAAGTCGTTTAAATCGAAAATGACATCAGTCATTGGCATGTTATCGTCCACATATTGTTCACAGTACATGTGGAGATCATCCAGCCACGTCTCCAGTGGCAAGCGGCGCAGATTAGCGATGATCTGCTGCTGAAGGTGCTGTTCCAGTTCCAGTTTTTTGCTAGCCAGATTATCCGGTGCCGCCTGATAGGTACAATAAACGGAATCTGGCAGCACCTGTAAGTCCTCAAAATACATTTCAGCAAAGGCATTGAAGATGAATTTGCCGTACCATTCCCAATGGAGCCCCCCTTCATCTACCGTCGATCGTCCTTGGCTTGCGGCTACTGACGGCAACAAGTCGGGTGCGGTTTGTTGCTCGGCAGGAGAGGCAAATGGATTATCACGAGCTGGCACTGGGTTTGGGGCGGCTACCGGCGGCGGTTCTTCGGCAGGGACATCCATCAGAAAGATATTCGTCTCACTGATATGCTTTTGCAGGTCTTCATAGCGTGTGATGATCTGAGTAAATGCATCCCCCCAGTCCAAGATTGGCTGCATGTTCAGCATTAGCACATAATGGCACGCCTCCGGGTTGATCGGCTCCAGATGATCTTCCACCGGGTCAATAAAGGGCATAATCAGCAGGGGCAAGGGCATGGTGGTATCGGTTAACTTCAGGTCTTTCTCTCGGAGAGTGCCCTTACGCGGGTCGGCTTGCTCGAACTTGCCGATTTGTAGGGGGTGCATCTCTGGAGAAGCGTAGCCCATGTGGAAGACACGCACCGGGGATAGTGCCGCTAGGTGCTGTACCAGATTAAAAACAGCACTTATATACAGGTCATAAGCCTTGTTAGATTCGAAATTACCTTTATCGATCATTACTACCCCCTGCCGTGATAGCGGTAGATCAACAATACTACCATTGAGGATATAGGCACGGGTGAGTAACGCCATTGCGCTGCGCCGCACCTCGACATGGGCTGAGTCCAACCAAGAGTTAATGAGACTATCTGCAAAGATAGTCCGTGTGATCTGCTTAGCGGTGTTGACCATGTGTAGCAAGCGCGGGTAGATCATGTCACGCCACACATTTTCTTCTAGGAACTCATACCATTTATCCAATGCGTGCATGGTCAGCGTGATGGGTCTTTTGTTGACTAATTGGTTGATTTCCTCGCGGGCGCGCCCCCAACCCAACTGCGACATATCCTCCGCAAACACGCCGGAGAGTACCAACTGCATGATATTATCACTGACATCTTCACTAGCTTGCAGAATATCTGGCAGTAAGTCTAGCAGGATCAACTGATTTTCCCCGACAATCATTTGCTGCTGTTCGGAGCGCATAAACATCCGGTTTACGGCCATCCGTGCGATATTATGAGTCAGACTTTGGTTATCGTTAATTGCCAACCATTCACGCAGAATTGTAACCATCTGATGCGGCACAACCTCTGCAATATCAGCAATACGATACACTGCCGTAATCATCAACTGGTCAGTGTATTCCAGATAAGTCATCATGTGTAGGCGCTTAAGTTCTTGCTCAGTGCGCTGTGCAACGAGTTTACGAATTTCTTGCTGCATCTCCTTCCCTGATGCCCAAGCGATGGCGACAAGACGATGGCGCAACATTGCCTCTAGGAAGTATTTCTCTAATTGGTCACGTTGGCTGTATATATTATGCTCTTCCTGGCGGGTATCCACTTTGTTCAGGGTATTACAGTACTGCTCTAGCAGGCGACGCAGTTGGCGCAGAGTGTTGGCAGCAATGGTATTCTCATCCAACCGTCCGCTGCTGCTCACATCCACCTCGTCATTGATGAATTCAACTGCATGTGGATATTTCTCAACCAGTTTTTGATATACTCCAGAAAGCGCACTAATAGCGGACATCATCCTATGAAATTTGTGTGAGTTCAGCCAATCTCGCAAAATTTTGAGTAGAAAATCATGGTTATCTACATAATTTGCAATCTCCACGAGTACATAGGTGACCGCCTCTGCTACTTGCGGGGAGCCTTCAGTCATCTTCGTGAGGATATCCTGTAGCTCTCCTTGACGCTGCACACCAATTCTACCGAGCACGGTTGCCAGCAACCGCCGTAACCGTCGCTCTCCGGGACGGGTTTGCTCAATTCGCCGCACAAACAAATCGGATAGATCCCAAAGTAACCGATAATAATCGTCCATCTGCTCTAGGACAACCCGTTCATAGGCAGCTTTATTATGGATGAAAGACAGCGTTTGGTTTGACTGCTCTTTCATATGGATGTCGTTCAGCATGTTACGCACGCTGATGTAGCGTGGATCATCGTACTTTTCTGGGGCGTTGGCGCGCAGTTCCGCCACTGCCTCATCGTATAAGTCATCGAGTTGGTAGCGGTTGAGTCCGTCAAACAACACCGCAAACATCACATATAATTTCTGATTGAAGTAGGCTAGGTTATTAAACCAGCGGTGGACTACCGCGATATTATTGCGGCCTTCTAAGATGGTATCTGCGATGTTTATGGCGGTATCCGCACTTTCTGGTACATCTTTCGAGATATGATCCATATAGCGGTCTATATCAACAGGAGCCGTCAGCCGTTGGAGGATCTTTTCCTTGACTTCTGCCAAAATCTCGCGAGTTTCGTCGAAGTAGTTCCATTCCGTAGGGAAATAGTAATCAACATGCCGATCATAAATTTCGCTCATATACCTGTCGCTGGTGGTGGTGCGCACCGTCAGGTAATTGCTCATATCCGGGTAAGCTGACGGGCTGATGGTCGTCGTCAGGATGAGGCGTACATTCCCCAGTAACAACCGGAACTGATTAGCATAGCGCGTTGTAAGTTCGGGGATACTTTGGCCGTCTTTGACATTATTGAATGCATCTTCAATGATGATGACAGAGTTCTCGGAGAATTTGGTTTCTGCCCCATCTTCCTGGCTGGACACATTCTGGCGTTGGGCATTGATACGCGAGATAAGTTCAAATAAGGTCAGTGATTGCGTGGTAATATCAGGGGTATATTCACGAATTTCAGTATCCTGTGCGAGTTCACAGGCGATGCGAATCGCCGTAGCATAGCGTCCGGATTCTGGTTCCCCTGTCACGATGTAAATGTTATTGTCGCGCCGCTCATCGTATTGCAGCAGATCAAAAAACTGCTCAACGTCGGATGTATCCACAAACACGTCACGATTTTTCTTCAGCACTTCCTGACGGATATATCCAAACTCTAGCCAATTGTATTGATCCTGTTCGACGCGCCGCTCCTCTGCTTGTTGACGCTGCTCCTCTTGGAAGCGTGTGTAATCAGGATCCACTGGGATTTCTTGAGCGAAATCGGCGATATTCTCCGAGGTAAATTTATCTTCGATACTGTCACCTTGAGTCCCTTTAACCGGTGTAGTGACAGCTTCTTCCCGAGCCTCTTCGGCATCAATTTTTGTATTGGTAGGCGTATCATCCGGATATGGATCCGGTTCATGGTCATCGTCGCCAGTCTTGTCGTGTTGACTCTGGAGTGTATCTAGTTCTTTATCACCATCTTCAGGCACATCAGGCGTTGTGTCTCCCTCCTCAATGCCGTCATCATCCATACCATCCTCGTCACTTGTTATGATATCGTTAATTTCAGATTCATTGTCAGCACCTTCATCACCATAATCTGATGAATCACGAGGGGTATCTGTAACCGGATCATGCTCTTTACGGATGTCTTCATTACGGTTATCATCAATACCTGTTTCCAGTATGTCATCCGTTAGTGACTCGGTAGAATCGTCGCCATTGACGTTAACTGGCTCCTGCGTGTGTTGATCGCCTGATGTAGGGGGGGCATTGTCGGCATCATTATTTGAGTCTAAAAATGGATTATCATTCATGATTTATCCTTTATTTGGCGATGAGACTAGGTGTATCTGTGCGAGTATATAATTTCACTGTTTTCCATAAGTCGCTGTCTGGATCAATGGTATAAATCCGCTCAATAGCCCGGATCAATCCCTCGTCAATTGGCTTGATGATCGAGGTCATGTAGAATACCCGCAGAAACTCACGATGGATGCTATCTGCATCAGTTTGTAGGATGTGCAAAAGCATAGGTGCCGAGATCGTCGCGGCTTGCTCAGCCACCATCTGAGGGGAAGTATTTACATCAAGTTCAGACCACAGGAGGAAAAGCCCCACTTCTTTCGCCAATTTGCTAATATCTGATAAGCAAATTGCCTTACCTTGCATCTTAAAGGTCAGGGTACCGTTATCATCCATCACTACACCATGATGATGCCAAATGTGAAATGGATATCCCCGCCGTTGGGCACTAACAATCGCATTAATGAGCCGAGCGGGATTGCTGTTATTTACTTCACGTACGGAAATTAGATGAGGGAAATCATGAACTAACTTATCTATAATCTCCCGATCATAAGTCGTATTCACATCTCCTGATGTGCTCAGCAAGATTCGTAACTGCCCCTTACTAAAAGTTGGTATGGCTTGGTCCAGCGTCGGTAAGCGGTGAAATAGCGAGATACCCTTACATGGCACCAATGGATGTTGCCCATTATTGAGTTGAGTCCAGGGCAACTGGAGGATACTAGGCTGGCCGTCACTAACTACTTGAATCTGTGGTCGTGCACCTGCTTGGTAAGCTTGTTCTAACCATTCTGAGTACACAGATGCATTATTTTTGCCGAATAACATATCGAAAAGTGCAATGCCATCATTTATGGTTGTAATTTCAGTTGTGGATAAGCGTACAGGTTGCCAACTAGGATAGTTACTTTCCACGACATACTCCCCAGATGCATGTGGAACCCACTTTAGTAGTAATGACTCCACCTGATGTGGTGGTAAGGTGAAAGTCAGTGTGGCTTTGATACCCGCTGCTTTGGAAGGCTGCATATAGGTAGTAGCTTCTAATTGCTGGACTTCATTTTCTAACAGACGCATCTGATGATCTAAGCGAAGTAGTTGGATGGCATCGATCGTAACCAACCATTGATCCAGCAAAACTTGATGTTGCTGCACGCGTATTTGGATTTGTTCAGTCAGTTGCGCGGCTTGCATGGTTGTGTTTATCCTCATCGGCGGTTTTCACCTACGCCTCTAGTGTAGCAATCTCAGACTCTAATTTCTCTACTTTTTGCTCTAACTGGGCAATAGAGGCTTCCAAACGTACACGGCTTGCTGGGTTAAGTTCGATTAGCAGTTGTTCTGTCACTGCTTCATATTCCAAAGCATATTGAGTAATTTGCGAACTTAAGCGTTTGCGTTTCATTTTAACAGCCACTCCCATTGTCCCTGTGCCTTGAATCTGCTTGGCAGCGACCATTAACTGGTCTTCCAATAAACGCGCCTTATATATTTTATTGTCCACGTTTGGTGATAACGGCGTTAGTGATGGCTGAAGGACTTGCTTCACCTTAGTCTCGATGATTTGGATTAGGTTCGTGATAGCTGCATAATAGGCATCGACATCTTGCCACTGGGTCAGGTTAATGTGTTGTGTTTCTTGTAGCAGGATTGAAGCATCGTCCTTTGCAACATCTTCGATCATTAGTGGAAAAAGTGGATAGCCTTTTTGGTCACCGCGGGCTAGTTCCCGGCGACAAAACTTAGACTCAAGATACTGCGGCGATAACATGATAATCATGCCACTAGCCCCATCAACCGCATCCTGCATGCCTTTAATCCAATTATCACTGACATTCAAGCCACCCAGTTGATCCATCCAGATATTGATTCCTTGCTGCCGTAAATCCTGGGCAACTTTGAGTGCAACTTCACCCTCCACACTGCGATAACTAAGAAATAAGTAATTATTATTAGAAAAAGTCATCCGTTTATACCATTATATTTATCTGATTTTGAGTAGTGTATGCGACAGTGCGTTTTCTGCATCCGCGCGTACGAACAACCTGTCGCTGCATCACATATTCAGGTAAATTCACCTGTTTTTGATAAAAATAATCAAAAAATGGAAGCAGAACGATCTATAAGTGCATCCTACATACGCACTATATTCACCCAAAATTCGTAGCAATCAAACACTTTATAACTTGTTCGTAGTCCCATCTGCAGTATACACCTTGACGTGTTAGGTTACTATTTAGCGACTCTGGAATTCCAATGCCCAGAAGAAGGGATCAAGTACGCGACGCGGTGAAATATTGATACCACCCTGCTCTACCTCACCACCTGTAGCCGACATTATGGTGAAGCGAGCATCAATATTGTAATCATCGATCAGATTGATGAAGTTTGCGCCACCTGGTACGTTCTTACGATCACTACGGATCCAGTGGCGGATATCATTACTCACACGCTCCATACGTTCTAGGTATTCTGCTACGGCTATCGAATCTAGAGGATTCATCCGCGTATTGGACTCTATACTGCGCCAGATATTATCTTCCATCAAGTAGTTACGCATATTCTGGGGCATCCCTGCTGTAATATCTGCTTTTGTGAGAACAACGATTAGTTTTCGGCGTTCCTTTTTCCAGTTCACCCCTTCATTTTCCAGTGCCGCCAAGTAAATCTGAAAGAGTTGATCAATGCGTTCCCCAGCAGAGTTTTTCGAATCATCTACGATATCCGGTAGACTGATGAGCATTATCGTGGTTGGAGTGTTGATCAAGAAGGGAATTTCTTTAACAGGGACAGAAAAGTTCTCAAAATATTCCCCTGGATGGTCCATGACAACCAACATCCGACTCCCCCAGCGTTCCATCCCACGCAGGTTCATGATATAGACTTCATTCTGATCACGTTCACGACGTTGGGTGCCAGCTGCCAAGATACCCCTACGCCGTTCTGCCTGTAATTCGCGCTCTTTTTCCATATCCATCTGGGTAAAGGACTGGTAACGAAAATTATCCCAAACAGCATGCATGTCCATGAGGACAAGACGCAACGTATCCAAGAAAAGTGTCTTACCGTGGTTGGTCCAGCCAAAGACTTGAATGAAAATTGGTGGTGCTTCATCAAAACTGCGGATGTATTGTAGTGGTATTCCCCACCCACAATTGTCACAGAGCTTTGCTTGATCCTCTTTCACGCCGATGCGTTCCAAACAACGTGGACAAACGACTTTCTTTCCACTGTATCCTAGAATCCTTCTGATAAAATTCATACCCATTGCCTCCCAGCAATTACGATTGTCCACTACGGTCGTCGATCATTTTTTGAAACAGTTTACCCACCTTAGCATCACTCTTGCTGATGGTCTTACTGATCTGTTTGATTTGTTTATCGCTCAATCCCTCCACTTTGCCCACCAGCGAGTCTAATTCTGTACCACCACCGGCATTAATGATACTCACGATCATATTGAAGATCTCTTTTTCATTGAGCGTCTCGTCCTGCGCGAGAAAATCTACTATTGCGTGGATACTGCTTTTTGCCACAAAATAACGAGGATGTCCCCACTTAAAGCCTTTCAAATCGTTCATAATCTTGACGATGTCCATATTGTGGTCAGAGACCAATGCATTAACCACCTCGACCCGCCGTTTTTCCTCAGTAGATTGCCCAACAATAGATTGAAATGTAGAGACAACACTCCACTTCTGCAAATCATGTAGCATGGCAACCGTTTGCAGAGGCAGGTAGCCAGTGGCTGTGCCAATCTCTTGGATTGCACTGAGATCTTTGTCCTTCAGCTTCCCTAGACCATGGCGTACGATGATGGCATAAATCTCTTGGGCAACAATATTATAGAATGGTGTCAGGTTCTGTTCTGAGGCGATACTAATGATGATGTTGTCACTGATATACTCTAAGCGATCGTTGTCGAGATCTAGCATGAGTGCATCCACGATTGAGGCACTAAAGTGGGTGGAAAACACGTCTTGGAAGCGCTTCAAGATAAACGCTTTGTTGACCTGAAGAAATCCCTCAACTGCTACAGGATCCAATTCCCCATTTAGCAACTTACCCGCCTCAAATGCAGCATCAATCAATTGCACTTGCGGGGCATAAGTTCGTGTTGTTTCCAAGGATTCATTTGCCAAGGATTGCCTCAACCAATTGCTGTAGCCAGTTTCTTTTGAGTCAGATACGCTAACAGTGATCTGTGGATTGTCAATATCGATGTTGATAAATTTTGAATTCGACACACGCTGATTAGTGCCCACGGCAAAATACATACCAGGGATCGGTGAACAACCATCAATAATCGTGTCAAAACTCAGCTTCAGTCGTTCATCGCGTGGGGTAAGGTAGATGATGTTTTCCATCAAATTCTCGATATCCAATTCATTCTCGCCAATGAATGCAATAGTTTGGCCATCTAGCCCACGCCGGGCTAAAGTGACAAGCTGATTCAACTCTGCATTGGCAACCTTTGTCTGGCGTTGCCTTGTGCGACCCAGTTTAACAACGATACTACTCTCGTTATTCCTCACTATCTCACGCATCGTTACCGGGTCATCAATGAAATTTGTTTCCCCGTCCCAAATGACAAAGGGATTATTTCCCAGTCGGTTGAACTCTGAACTTTTGAAAACTAGGCAATGAGCGATGAACGCACCCGGACGTTGGCTCGGGTCAGTGATTTCCGGGTGGGCATCTATCCCTACGCTATGAGAAACGACCACATTACCCGATGATGTCGTAAAGAACTGAAGCCGGAATGCATTTTTATTGGTACGCTTTGGTTGGAAGCATTGAATACGGCGTTCAATTTCAGCCACATCACCAGCAATCTCCGGCGCATGATAAACTACTTGGAAACCACTTCGGCGAATATCCACATGTGAAATATCACTGAATGCCGAGGCTTCTACTCGACTGTATAGCAGTTGGTAGGCGGTAACAGTTTTCGATGATACCATTAGTTAGTTTCCTCTATACATTAGCCGGAAGCCATAATTACGCATACGCCGACCTTCGCTTGGATTGTTCAATACTTGTGGGTCTTCCGGGCGTTTAAAACTGCCGACAAAATCCGGGTTGGTTAGCCCTAAGCCGACAAACGTATTGCGGTCAAAATCTTCAAACACGTACTCCATAATGCCATTACGCAATAACATCACATCTGCTAGGGTGAATTCCCCGGCTGCTTTTGGCAAGGCACGTGCCAATCTTTCAATAAGTGTCTTGGGACGTTCTTTAATGTCTTTGGTTTTGATCACTTCCTGAAGTATACTGCCATCATACGGGATATTGCTGGCTTCGTAGTAAACCTGCTGCCACTCTGCAGCCATCATCAGTGTATACCCACGCCCACACCAGTTCGCATAGCGGACTGCCTCCCTAGGGAGGATATTTGTGGTAAATATTTGCCAGTAATTACTGGGTCGAATTTGCGTCGGAGCGATGCGTGCATTTGAGACCAGAATGTTCTCGTACCAAACCTGATCAAAGATCGCATCGTTAGTTGATGCTAGGAAATACTCAATTTGGATTTTCGTGATGGGCAACCATTGGACGTAAGCACCAATTGAGTTCATCCACACCATCGGGAACCCAGTGTTATCAAGACGTATTTCAAGTTCCATTATGTATCCTCTTTATACTCAATAATTGTGGTTATTTTGGGGAGATCAACGCGACAAAATCTCTAACAACATCATAAACGTCCATATCCGATGGGACGTAATGGACTTTGTGCGGCCACTGTACCTGTAAGTCTTTCGTAGAGACGAGCATAATACGGTCATGCCAACTGCTGTACATATAATCCAGCAAATCGAGCGGCGTCTCATCAACAACCAAAAGAGCATATACATCCCCAGGCAGCATATCAAGAATTGGCCCGATGGTCAGCAATCGCTGTTTGTTAGGGGGCTTCTCAGGGCGTTGATCGGTCTCAATCTTACTCTGTCCAGTGAGATAGGTGTTGATTTCAAGATTGCTAGCCTGAATTGCGTCGAAAAACTCTCCTGGTAAATCCTGGAAGAAGATGCTGGTGGCTCCCGCCCCGCCATCCACAATTAGAGCACATTTGGTCTCGTGAGTGCCCCTCAATTGTGAGGTAAGCGACCAGATTAACGGGTCAATCACACGGAAACGTGGTGTATCCACACCTGTCGTCAGTCCATCCGCGCCGGGAACCGATGCCACAATCGAAAATGACAGTTCCATGCCATAGTATTCAATCATACTGATGAAATCCGCGCCACGCGGGACTTCATTAAAGGTATATTCTTTCAAATCCTCAGAGATGCGGTACATCTTGTCAACGTATTCAAATGCATCAAACAGATTGGCTTGGGCTTCTGCCATCGTCATCTGCTTGATCTTGCTATATGGGTCTTGTCCAAGGTATTCTTTGATAGTCGGCGGTAATCTATTGACCAGACGATCAGCTTTGGTGTAGACCGCCAGAATGCGGCGACCCTTCGGATGTGACCCCAGCCGTTCCATGCTATCTACATAATTCTGCACCAATTCGGCGATGGTCCGGCCTTCTTTATCACTGAAAATATCTGACAAGCTGATGATAAACCAGATCGTCTCCGCCTGGCGGATCGGTTCAGCATAATTATCAGCCACTTCGGGTTTATCAAAGATCTCACCCGGCAAATCATTGATGACGAGCGTGTTGCAAGCGTTATCCAAGAAGTTAGGCAAGCTCAAGATCAGTGGTCTGGGGCGATTGCCTCTTTGCGTCGCCCCGGAGAGTGTGCCCTCTTGTGCTTCTTTGCGGATGTCTCTCAGCTTATCGAAGGTCGTGGAATCTAGGTGGGTGCAAAACGTCCCACGAGAGATTTTACCTAGGTTTTCTAACACTAGTGCCAGACTATCCAGATAAGTCGTTTTACCATGCCGAGTATATCCAACCGTGACCATCCATACTGGTGGGCGCTTGCGCGAATTAGAAATATACTTTGACGGGATTTCTTCTTCACAACTCTGGCAAGTCGTTTGATCCCTTGGGAACGCTTGTTTATGACCACAATATGGGCAAGTAATACGCGCCATTGGGTTTTGGCCTCCTATACTTAGTGAAACGTTTTAATTAGTTATTTAGTCACGGTGTTTATAGATTATTAAGTGTATTTTGATAGATGACTGTCACCTCTTGCACATTATATATTGGTTCTAAAATTCATGTAGCACCACCAGGGCGAATATATACAGCACCATCCCTGTGAACTGCCCCCTTACGGCAAGTAGCTTCCCTTTGCCAACTTGTCACCAATCCATGTCGGTAAGGTTAGTATAACTGTAGACAAGGCTGCTAGAGCTGCAACTGGTACAATGAAGTATGTGTCGCTCCCGGCTAATAGAGCAAATGGTATCCCCAGAACAACATCTAATACAAAAAGATTATAGATAGTCCCACGAACCTTTGAGATACGGGTCGTACCCGTCGCAGAAGAAATGGACATGATAATGGCAACAATAATCGTAGCAATGACCAGTTCAATACCCAATAAAGGATCGAAGTATAATAGATCATTATTGCGGTCATATTTAACGATGGTACCTAAGTAAATCATAAACGATACAACGCCCATGCCACCAATAAACCCTCCTAAGAAGATAGCCTTGAGCCAACGGCTCCAGAATCCACCCGCCGTCCCCAATAGGATCGGTTCCACAATATAACGGTTAATCATATAAGCAACGAAAAATGCACCGATACCGGCAATGGCGAGGCTCTCCACATCCGATACATCTCGGCAGCGAAAGCAACCAGAAGCATCCTGAATTATATTAAAAATCGACAAGGTCAGGGGCAGTGCCAAGCCAATCCCCCGGTAGAGGATACCCCTTTTACGCAGGTTTTCGGGAACATCGCTTCGCGATAGTGTCACAGATTGTGAGTTTTCAGCCGATACAGACACACGAGGGATGAACAAATCAACGGACCAAGGAATGGCTCCTAACGCAACGGCAAAGACAAACAATTCTGACACTGACAAATAGCGAAACTCAAAGGGGGAAAATAATAAGGAAGATATTACGATAATACCACCGATAACCACACTGCCAACGAAGATACGTACAAATATATTCTGCTGGCGATAGGCTATGATTGTAAATGCTGCCGAAATCACTACCAAAGTTATATCAGCCAGTCTTATGCTGGCGAAAATATTCTCCAGAAATAAAGAAAAATCAAATAATATCATTTCGCCCCGGGATATGAAGTACAACGCTAGGGTACATGCCCCAATCGGTAGTCCGTAGCGCAGCAATAGGGGTGCTGTCAAGCGTACATTGAAATAACGAATACTAATGATGCTGATGGCAAAGCAAAGGGTAATTAGCGCAAATGACGTAGGGTTGCGGGAAAGATGATGCGCTACAAGATCTGGCAAGCGGCTGAAATCATTAACCAGGATTTGAGAATAAGTTATCATTATCGTTATCACGGACGATGTAACCAGCGTAATCCCGATATACCATGGGTCCAGCGCATTCAGTCCGGTAAACCCCGTACTGCGCGGTACAGATTTAGCAGAGGCGGCGGGAGCTGGTTTGGGATTCGCCGTTGTCGTCCCCGTCGCTGATGCGGCTGACGCTCCGGAAGTTGCCTGCAGTGTTGTTGCTTGTTGGGCAGTATTGGTGTCTCTGTTTAACATAGACATCGTTTGCACCCCCTCAAAGCGAATAGGGCTGCGAGTAACGGCCTTCAAGATCGGGGGATTACTGATGAGTTGAACTTTGTGAACTGTATCATGCCCGCATGTGTAGCCTCTGGCATCACGGTTCACACACGAATTTTCAATCTGCGCCCAGCAATTCGCATGATAAATGGCACCACACTTCGTACACTGGACAAACGCCTCTGAATCAGGATGCCCATCATTGGTATCAATGGTACGGTAACAATTAGGACACGGTTCACGTTTTTTGAGTACAATTGTACTCCCTGTTCGCTCGGTCATATAACACTCTCAGTCCGATTGTTGTTAGTATAGATAAATTTAGGATGATCACCACTTATGGATAATATCATTACCTTATTTCGCACACTGGATGAACGTCTCTGAATCAGGATGCCCATCATTGGTATCAATGGTACGGTAACAATTATGGCACGGTTCACGTTTTTTGAGTGCGATTGCACTCTCTGTTTACTCAGTCATATAACATTCTCAGTCCGATTGTTGTTAGTATAGATAAAATTTAGGATAATTGCTACTCACGGATAATATCATTACCTTTTTGTGTGATGTAATTTATCCCACGATTAATGGTCTTGTTGACCTCCAAGCCATAGCTCTCCAATAAAAAAGCAACAGCAGAATAGACTGTCATGATAAATATACCTGTAATGATGAGAGAGATAAGGAAACGAAAGAAACCCGCACCTGCAAACAGATTCCCGAGTACCGCCATAATAGCCCCGATTATGCCCCACAGCAAAATGCTAAATCCGAAACCGATAAGTGTCGCTATACCTGTAATCGGTAACAATGTGACCGGTTTGAGATACCAAGTAACAACTCGCTTTTGGGCAAACTGATCCCAAATGAGTTGATTAACGTTTTGGATTTGGTCACGAATAGGCTGCAAATTACGGATAAATCGGTGCCCCATCACCCACTCAAATGTCGCAAACATCCCCCACAACACCCGTGCAGGCATCATAAACACCACCCAGCCAGCAAATAGTCCAGTCGTCAATGAGATGCTGACAACCTCACTAAGTGTATAAGTGCCATTGGCAACCGAAAGGAGGAAATTCAATGGAAACAACCTGGATGTACGACCGGATGCGTTTGTATCGTCTCATGCAGAGTCACCCTAACTTGTATTGTTCGGCGACATCGCCCCCCCCTGGTGTATAGAGTATTGAGGATAACACCCGAATTGGCTTACCAAGATCGTGGACTATGTTGCGCGATGAGGCAGTATGGGAATGTTATGGAACGTAGTGAGATGTTGTGAGGTGCTTACCGATTGCTATCGCGAGACCGACGCATCTGATCAAGCATGTGCTTGAGATAGTCTTCGAATGCCATCGGATGACCGATCACCCCATAGACATTCGTGCTTGAGAGTTCGCACTGACCGTTCTGCAAACGGCTTATGCTGGGGCTTGCCGGGTTCAACGAGATCGGATTCGACACCCAAACATAGGAGAAACTGCATCAATGGTGAGGGGAAACGGTCACTTAGCCAGTTGCCCACGAAGCACGTGTCATTATCAAAGCGCAGTTTCTGTGGCAGCCCATTGCGAATGAACAGGCTGGTGACAGCCAACAGCACCGTTTCACCATCGAAGTGAGCTTGGGTCTGAGTATCAACCAGGATGGAGGTACCGCGATCAATAACGGTAAGAAACTCAACGGCATCACTGATCTGACCAAAGTCCATTTCCCAATGCTGCATGGGGTCAGGACGCTCGATGGGATGATGGTAGCGCACGCGGGTTGGAATACGCCCGCCCTTCTTCAACACCTGCCAGATGGTACGTGTTGATCGGGGAACGTAAAGTCCTTGTTGTTGTAGCACCGGATCACGATGCAGGTGATAGAGAATAGTTTTGGGTCCGACAACACGACCATAACGCTCCTTCAAACTATCACGAAGGCTGAGAATGGCATCTCGCACCACCCGCACCACTTCACGCGGACGGCATCGTGGCGCACGTGAGCGACTTTTGAACATCTCTAGTAAAGGCTGTTCAGCTTCACGGAAGCATTTCAGCCACTTCTTGACCCAGCTCAAACAACGCCGAACTGCATCTGCGAGCTGCTGCAATGTCCATTCTGGATGTTGACACCGCAGTTGATACAGACGGACTCGATCTAACTCCCATTCACTTTCCATCGCACACCTCCAAAGTAAAACTAAGGTTTGAAAGTGATTATTCTACGAGTCCACGATGTGAGAAAGCTACCTCAGGAGTTATCCTCAATACTCTATGCACCAGGGGGTGACGATGTCACCGAACAATACAATGCGTGCTAAAGACTTTTCCACTTGTTCACACTATACAATCAACATATACAAACAGATATTATTTGCGTTGCTGATGAAGCCCTTGTGCCTCATCAGCAATACCGTTGTCAAATTAACTTACTAGATCAACGGAAAGGCGGAGAATATAGTAATCCACCATCCGTCCATAATGCATTCAAACCACGATCCAGCCCAAGAGGTGTACTACGTCCTAAATGACGTTCAAAAATCTCACCATAGTTTCCAACTTGGCTGATTACCTGGAACATAAAGTCATTGGGGATCCCTAGAAAGTCTCCTGATGATTCTGTTCCAGTCCCAAGAAAGCGTCGGATCGCTTGGTTTTCACTGTCGCGAAATGTGGCAACATTTTCGCTAGTGATGCCAAATTCCTCGGCTTGTATTAAACCCCATACTGTCCAAGCAATAATCTCAGCAAATCGTGGATCACTATCAGGAGAAAGTGGACCGAGTGGTTCCTTGCTGAGAACAATATCGAGAATGATATAACTGTCGCCATTATCAGCAGAAGCTTTAAACGATGCCAGACCGCTTAAGTCTGTGGTAAATGCCGTACATATGCCATTCTCAAAACTTTCAAATGCTGTAGGAGTATCAGTTTCACTGATAAGATTAGCGTCTAAGCCACGAATTTCCAGTTGCTCGCGCATGTTCAACTCTGTCGTTGTACCAGCAGCCACACAAATGGGTTCACCGGAAAGATCTTCCAATGTGCTTAATCCACTCTCACCATGTACCATAATCCCTTGACCATCATAGAAAGTAGTAGGACCGAATATAGCACGCCACTGAGTGTTTCGAGTTAATGTCCAAGTCGTGTTACGCGAAATCATATCAACTTGTCCAGTCGCCAGTGCAATTGGACGATCGGCAGCTGCAAGAGGTATGTATCTCACTGCATCTGCATCTCCGAGAATGGCTGCTGCAACCGCGCGGCATATATCTACATCAAAGCCTTCCGGCACTTCTAAAAATCGTGAAATAGCATCATCAGTTTCACCTACACCAAATCCAGGCAACGCCCAATTGACACCGCATATCAATTCGCCCCGTTCCTGAATTCGTTCCACAATTGAGCCAGGTTCAACATCCTGAGCGTATACCACACCAGTGCCCAGAAAAACTATGCAAATAACGATAATAACTCTTTTTATCATGTTCATCTCCTTATAGAGGTCATGTGTTGGCAGTCAATAGATAACAGATAAATCATTGCGTTTGGTTGTAATCCATAACACAACGAAAGCCTACAAGCGCAAAGTCCGAGTCTGGTAATGCAGCAAAGCGGTTAGATGAGTAGAGCAGATCAATAGTGTTTGTAGCTGCACCACCGCGTAATACTCGCAGAGCTTCCGAATCTTCAGGATCTTCACGTCCGTCCATCGGATTATATGGATAAGCCGCATAAATACTACTTGTCCACTCCCATACGTTTCCTGCCATGTCAAGAGCACCAACCCATGAAGCACCATCTGGAAAACTACCAACTGGTAGGGTCATACCCTCTGAATTGGATAAATTGGCAGCCAAATCCAAATTTGGCAGGTTACTCCATGGATAGATTAGTGAATCTGGTCCTCGAGCTGCGTATTCCCACTCTGCTTCCGTTGGTAGTCTTCCACCACGACTCTCACAGTATTCTCTAGCATCACCCCATGTCACACGATCACGCGGATTTTGTGAATCTTGGAAGAAACCTGAACTACCATATTGCTCATTAGTAACAGGGTGAATATCAATCCAAAAAGCTGTTTCTACACAAACATTCGTAACAGGTAACTCATCATCGTCAGCATCACTACCCATCTGGAAGCAACCAGCCGGTACTAAAGCCATGATCGCATCATCAAACTGCTCTGTACGTAATGTCCACTCACTATTTGACGCAATAGGCGCAACGGTGAAAATTGTGGTGATATTTGATAGTTCAACACCATCATTTACATCAACACTAAGCGAGTAATCACCTAGGGGTAACGCAAATGTATCTAATTGATATTCAAACGGGCTATCCACCACAGTTGCAAGAATCTCATCACCCAAAATGTAGGTAACCGACTCGAGATCACGTTGAGAAGCAACCACATCAACACTCAGAGTGAGCAATCCATTTGTTGATATGTTATCATCAAGTCCAAGGAGTTCTACCTGTGGTGGAAGTGATGCAATATCCACAGACATTGATGCCGAACGAATCCCCCCCTCTTGATCCTCAGCACTCAAGATGATTGTTGATGTTTCACCACCATCTAGAGCATATGGATCCAATAGAATTGTAGGTGAGATACTTGTCACACCTTCGTCAAAGCTATCTACATACTGTTCCTCACCTTCTATACTAATGGTAACGGCACTGAGACCACGTACAGCATCCACATTAAATGTGAGTTCTACAGGTTGTCTAATTGCTTCGTCAGGAACTGTTGGCATAGTCAGTTGTGGGTATAGATCCGGAGGAGTATAACTTGCGGTCTCAGCTAGTTCCTCAATATTTATTTGGAGCGTGGTCGGTTGTCCATCTGGTTCTATGTCAGTATCTACTGTTATGATGTATTGCGTACGCAAATATTCTGCTAAGAAAATGTACAACTCGGTAAGTGCTGCCGATGATGGATATACGAAAGCTTGTCCACGTGTATTTTCAGCAACCTGCCTTAGATAATCTGGTTGAACACCATATCCCAACGCAATGGTATAGAATGAGACGTTATTGACATTTGCAAGTTCAACGCTATCCATTGGTCCAGCAGAGCTTAAACTACCGAACTCATTACCATCAGTCAAGAAAATGATAAAACGACGCGGGTTGTTGGCTCTTGCTGCCAATTCACTTGCTGCCAAAGTTGCATCAAACAATGCAGTCTGTCCCTGAGCTGTCAAACCGTTGATCGAAGCACGTACTGTATCAAGATCTGTGGTGAATTCTTGCACTACAGAAGCGGTCTGGTTGAAACCGATTACAGCAATTTCATCACCCTCAAGAATATTATCGACGAAAGCAAGTGCAGCTGACTTAGCATCAGTAAGAGGCGTTCCAAACATGCTAGAACTCGTGTCGATGACTAGTACTACAGAAATTGGTAGATTGTCATCCCTCACGTTCTCCACTGAAAGAATAGACACTGGTTCATCATCAACCGAAACGCTAAAATCAGCTGCTGTTAATCCAGAAACCGGAACACCAAATTCATCTAGGACATTGACAAACAATGTCAATTGTGGAAATAAGCTATCATCGATTTGATTGATTGTAATCCTATTGTCAAAATCCCCATTTTCCTGAGCAATTACTGATAAGACACTAGCCATCAACAGGATGATAAACAGAACAAAAACTACTTTTTTCATGATTTTGTTGACCATAACCTGATTAACGGAATGGTGGAGAATAAAGTAAGCCACCCTCAGTCCATAGTTGATTTAGACCACGTGGCAATCCAAGCGGAGTTTCCTCACCAAGATGACGAGAGTATATTTCGCCGTAATTTCCAACTTGGCTTATTACATTAAACATAAAGTTATTAGGAATACCAAGATTATCACCTACAACTTCGCTTCCAGTTCCCAAAAAGCGGACTATGCGTGTATCCTCACTGTCAACAAAATCGGTAACATTCTGGCTTGTAATCCCTAATTCCTCAGCTTCAATCAATCCAAATATTGTCCACATTATGACATTAGCAAATGCTGGATCACTATCTAGCGAAAGCGGCGCAAGTGGTTCCTTACTAAGTATTTCATCCAGTATACTTAAGGAACCTGGATCATCACTTCGAGAACGGCGTGCTGCAAGCGCGCTCAGATCTGCTGTTACGGCATCGCATCTGTTTTCAAAAAAGGTGTTAAGCATCTCATCAGCTGAATTGAAAGCGCGAACTGTCGTTTGTGGCAAGTCTGAAACTTCAGAAGTAAAGATTTCGTCTCCATTTGGATTCACCAAACGGTAGGGTAAACCTCGAACTTCTAGAGTCTCTCGCATATTTAATTCTGTAGTTGTAGCTGTCTCAACGCAGATAGTACCACCAGCAAGCAAGTCCAAAGAATTGATACCACTCTCACGGCGTACCATGATACCTTGACCATCGTAGAAAACAACTGGTCCAAAACGTGCACGCCACTCAGTATCTCGAGAGAGTGTTAAAGTCGTGTTGCGAGCAAGCATATCCACTTCTCCAGTCGCCAAAACAATAGACCGATCAGCGGCATCAACAGGGATAAACCGCACAGCATTTGAATCTCCCAGAATCGCAGCAGCGATGGCTCGGCACAAATCAACATCAAAACCAACCCAATCTCCGTCAATTTCCTGACTGAATCCTGGCAACCCAGGATTGACACCGCAAATCAATTCACCGCGTTCTTGAATTGCCTGCAACACACTCCCTGTTACTTGTGCAGATACTGTTGTTCTCTGGAGTCCGGCAAAAACAAATAGTAGACCCACAATCATCGACATAAATTTCATCATTGAACTTTTCTCCCTTGTGAATGAGCATCTAACATAGATACAAAATAACGAAAATCATTAAGACGAGAACGCCCCCACGGCACTCCCGTCTTGACATGGATCCTAGTAATCAATTACACATCGGAAACCGATGCTATCTCGTTCATCAATCGGTTCAAATCTTCCATCTCGGTCAGCAGCTCTTGGAGGTAGAGCTGTATTATAGGCACCACCTCTTACTGTACGCCTCGAGTTATCTTCAAGATTTTCGCGCCCATCTTCAGAGTCATAGGGATATGGCAAGTAGATACTACTTGTCCACTCAGAGACATTACCAGCCATATTTTCTACCCCAGCCCAAGACGCTCCGTCAGGAAGCGTACCGACATTAGCAGTTTGTCCACCAGAATTACCCTGCCAGATAAACAGCTCACGGACAAAATCATTTCCCCAAGGATAGATATTGTTTTCCAGTCCTCTTGCAGCCCACTCCCATTCAGCCTCTGTGGGAAGGCGACCACCTCGAGATTCACAAAATGACTGTGCATCAAACCAGCTTACTGTCTCTCTAGGTTGATTGTCTCCTGTGAAACGACCAGCGGAACCATATTGACTGTTTGATACCTCGTATCGGTCCATGTAAAAGGCATCAACACAGATTTCCGTTACAGGACGTTCGTCAGCATCACCATCATCGCTACCCATAAAGAAACACCCACCGGGAACAGT
Organism: Chloroflexota bacterium; assembly: GCA_003696565.1. GTDB lineage: Bacteria > Chloroflexota > Anaerolineae > Aggregatilineales > Phototrophicaceae > DAOTWY01. The sequence continues at coordinate 853 of RFHA01000416.1, read as the reverse complement.
GACCATATCGAAACCAGAAATATTTTGTATTTCAATCTCCCAAGGCAGATCCTCAAAATCGATTATCAGTGGAGGTGGTTCCGCATTAGCTGCACAACGAAAGCCGGTAAGGGGATAACCTGTGTCAGCCGCACGTGCAAATCGATTTGTAGAATATGTTAAGTCGATGAAATTTGTAGCAGCACCACCACGTAATACCCTTAGAGCTTCAGCATCCTCAGCATTCTCACGTCCATCTTCAGAATCATATGGATATGGTAAATAGATACTACTTGTCCATTCCCATACATTTCCAGATAAGTCTTCTGCTCCAACCCAAGACGCACCACTAGGAAAAGTACCAACGGGTACTGTTTGATTATTTGAATTCTCCGAGTTAGCAGAATTCTGCAAACTCGGAATATTCCCCCAAGGGTAAATGAGATTTGACGGTCCACGAGCTGCGTATTCCCACTCTGCTTCCGTTGGCAGTCGCATTGGCTCACCGTTATAACTTCTAGAGGCACAAAATGCAGCAGCATCTTGCCAACTTACACTATCTCTGGGAAGATTAGGACCTTCAAAAAAACCTGATGAGCCATATTGCATATTTGTCACTTCAAATCGATCAATTACAAATGGGTTACCGAAACACACCTCATGAGGGGGGCTTTCATCACTTTGGCTATCTTCAATGCCCATCATAAAACAACCTGGAGGTACTAAAACAATTTCCGTTCCGTCATCTGCACTTAAAATCTGTGGTGTCCACTGATCATTTGAAGATACAGGACCAATATCTATATCACTATCTGTTTGTGCGGAAACTATGTACGACATGCTAAAAACAATTACGAGTATTGTGGTGAATAAG
>RFHA01000415.1 GCA_003696565.1 Chloroflexota bacterium | reverse complement strand
TTATATATGAATATATATAAATAACAAAAGATGTGGCACAAAAATCTAGCATGTGAGGTTTGCCCTCACACGCTCGTGTTAATCGCCACATCAATGAGGATAAATTGAAGAACGATGTGTCTTGTTTTGTTTATTCAACGGGGTTTGTTAATTCACCAATACCATCAATTGTAACCGTAACAACATCCCCCGGAGCTAAAAAGCGTGGTGGATTCATCCCCTTACCAACACCAGATGGCGTGCCGGTCAGGATGACATCTCCAGGCATTAAAGTAAATGCCTTAGAACAATACGCAATAAGTTGTGGAATTTTATAGATCATCATGCCAGTGTTGGCGTGCTGCATCTGCTCGCCATTCACATGCGTACTGATTGTCAAATTATGAGGGTCTGGAATTTCATCTTTCGTGATAATCCAAGGACCAAGCGGGCAGAATGTATCCATCCCTTTAGCCCGAACCCATTGCTCATCCGAGTTTTGTAGATCACGGGCAGTGATATCATTGGCAATGGTGTAGCCATAAATATAATCATAAGCCTGCGCTTCTGTGATATTATGTGCGCGTTTGCCGATGATAACGGCTAGTTCACCTTCCCAATCAACCCGCTGAGTTAGCTCTGGGTTCCAGCGGATGGGCTGCCCATGCCCGATCACACTAGAGGGAAGTTTAGCAAACAAAAGCGGCTTGGATGGCACATCATTCCCAAGCTCAGCCGCGTGTTCAGCATAATTGCGCCCCACAGCGATGATCTTGCTTGGGATAAGTGGCGGATTAAGCTGCACGTCTGCAAGCGGAAAACGTCGGCTAGTGCGGTTCGGAGTAATTCCACGTTGAATCAGCCCGATTACACCCTCTTGCCAAGCCACCTGATAAACTTGTTCACCGTCTAATACACCAATGTGTGTTCGGCTATTTGATATAAAACTTAATAATTTCAAGATGTACGCTCCTCTAGGTGTGCGCCAGCAAGCTGCCCCCAAACAGTGCCAGCGGCTTGAGTCCATAATTCAAAATAACGGGTACGGGCTTGCTGTCGATTACCAAGTAAATCATAAGCCAGTGCTTGAATATACTGCACTTCTAATGAT
>RFHA01000070.1 GCA_003696565.1 Chloroflexota bacterium | reverse complement strand
TACCATTCTTCTTATCGGGCGGTAACCACTTGATGGGAAGCACGCGGGGTACCGCCCCTACGATTTTCCCTCAAGTCGTGCCAGTGCCTCCTTCGCTTTGAAATAATCTGCCTTATTGGGTGGAAAAATTGAGGGGAATTTTTCAAGAACTGCTTGTGAGCCATGCGTCTTCACTAATTGCTCTAAGCCATATAAAAACTGAAATGTATCAAGCGGCCAACTATGATAAAAATAGGGGTACTTCACGGCAAAGTTCGTTACAGAACTATCAGATGAGTCAGAAGCAATGAGCAATATAGGCTGTCCTTCATTTTCACGATAATATGATGCTCCCCCAACCCAATATTGCATCATCTGACGATCAAATGCCCCCACGTTCGCCACGACAGCTACTAAACAACTCCAATCGTTGTGAGCAATCTTAAAAACCTCACCGATGTATTCAGAATCATTGATCTGACCATTATCCTCACCTAAAAGAGTAACAGTGACCTCTGATAGCAATTGTTCAAAAGCGCCTCTTACACGCTGCACAAATGTGCTTCGATCTTCTCCAATAAGGTTTATTGACCGCACAAACTCAAAGCCGTTCATACCAAGAGTCGATGAAGTTTGATTCGTTTGATGAAACTTATCAAAAACTTCAGGAATAGCTTTAAGAGCAACTTTCGAGAGATTAACACTTGTTTCGTTCACACTCTCGAAGAAATTCGGATAAAATTGAACATCTGACGTTACAAATTTAATTGCTTCGTCCAAAGGATTAGGCTTAAACCCAGCGATAAGAATCTTGATTTCCTTAAGTTGAACCTGTCCATTCTGCTGAAGAATATAGCTGTAGAGCAATATATCCCGCTTTAATAATATTTCATTATAGTTGTTGCTCTTTCTATCATTTAAAGCAGCATAAGTGCTCTCTAAGAGCTGTCTCAATTGTTCTTTAACTTCATTTGCGTTGGGCATAGAGGACTCCTGATTATGTTTACTAATTTAATATATTAGGCAAGATTTTATTTTGCTTTTTAAATTGTACAGCTATTTATTTTAAATGTCAACAATTTTTCGTTAAGGTTAACGAGTGGACGGCGGGGGGGTTTAGGGTTAGAATGAGAACGTATGTTCTAAACAAAAACGTAGGGAACAATGCAACAGGACACGCCTCAGCTCATACTGCCGAGCCTGTACCCCTTGCAAGCGGAAATTTTGGAGCACCCCGCCCAACGCAAGGTTGTGGTGGCGGGCAGACGCGCCGGCAAAACTACGCTTGGTGCAGTGGCGGCAGCGCAACAACTGCTTTTAGGCAAGCGCATTCTGATCACCAGCACCACCCAAGACCAAGCCGACGCTTTTTGGGACAAGCTCAAAGAATGGTTCGCAGATTGGCTATTGGTGGGGGCTATCGTCAAGCACGAGTCGCGGCGGCTTTTGACCCACCGTGACAGCGGCGGCAGGGTGCGCGTCAAAACAGGGCGGCATCCGGACACTTTACGCGGCGATGATGCCGACCTGATCATCTTTGATGAGTGCGCGCTGCTTGATCCTGCCACGTGGTACGCCGTTGCGGCCCCCATGCTGGCAGATCGAGACGGCAAGGCGCTCTTCATCAGCACGCCGCGCGCCAAGAATTGGTTCTTTCATCTCTATCAGCGCGCGCTTGATCCCATCAATCAGCCGCGTTGGATGGCGTGGCGCTTTCCCACCCATGCCAACCCCTACCTTTCGCCGCAAGCAGTCGCCTATCTCAAGGACGAAATGCCCACCGATCTCTATCGGCAAGAGATTTTGGCGGAATTTTTGGACAATGTAGGCAGCGTCTTTCGCCGCATCACGGCCAACGTCGCCGACACGCTGCGCGCGCCCTATCCCGGCACCTTCATCGGAGGGCTGGACTGGGCACGTAGTAACGACTTCACCGTCCTGATTTTGCTCGATGCCGATACGCGCCACGTGGTCGCCTATGATCGCTTTCAAGGCGTGGATTGGGCCACACAGCGGCAACGCATCCTGCGGCTTTATCAGCAGTGGCGACCCCAGCGCATCATCGCTGAAGCCAACAGCATCGGCGGCCCTAACATCGAGGCGCTGCAAGATGCGGGTTTGCCGATTTTTCCCTTCACAATGGGCGGCTATAACAAAAGCCCCCTCATTGAGAGCCTCGCGCTGGCGTTTGAACAAGGCGAGATCACCATCCCCAACGACGCAGTGCTGATCGGTGAGCTTGAAGCCTATGAGCGCACCATCAACCGCTATACCGGACGCAGCAGCTATGCCGCGCCATTGGGAATGCATGACGACATGGTGATCGCCCTTGCGCTGGCGTGGTATGGGCTCTCACACCAACGCCGTCACCGTTTAATCATCACCGAAAACCCTTTCTATTAAATAAGGAGGACGCACCGATGACCCTACGCGATGGCATGATCCCGCTGATCGCGCGCTTGCGTTCCATGACCAACGCCGACCCCAACGTCTTCTCCGACGAGGCGCTGCAAGCCAAGCTGGACGAGACCCAACAGCGCTATTATCGTGTACCACTGATCGCTTGTCCCAACTATGCGGATGGAGCCCTGCTCTATCGTGATTTCGCCATCCCCGCCGAGCTGGGACGCGCCCTAGAAGAAGGGGAAGCCTTCGTCATCCGCACCAGCAACGGCACGCTGATCGATCCTAGCGCCTATAGCTATCATGCTGAAGCGGTGCGCGTGCGTTTCGTGGAGGATGTGGGGCCCGCCAATCTCTATCTGGACTGTGCGGCCTATGATTTGCACCGCGCCGCCAGCCGCGTTTGGGCAGAAAAGGCCGCCCTTGCCGCCGCAGACGTGGATTGGCGCGCCGACAACCACGCCTTCGCGCTCTCGGATACCTTCGAGCACTGTATGCAAATGGCGGGGCTCCACGCCCGATTGGCAGGGCCCATCATCACCAAATGGTTGCGAGAGGATGGCTAATGCTCAACCAAACGACACTCCAACACATGCGTCAACAAGTGCAGCGCGCTCTGCCCGATCTGGCGGAACTATACGATCCTGAACACAGCCCCGATGCTGCTGGCGGAGCGGACACGGTATGGGTTTTGGCGGGGACAGTGCCCTGTCGGCTTGATCCGTTATTGTATCGGCAAGATTGGAGCCAACACGCCGACCAGCCCACTGCCGCGCTGCACTTCTTGCTAACCGTGCCGCATGATGCGCCGTTGCGTCCCCACCAATTAGTGCTGGTCAATGCGCGCGCATATCGCATCCTGACGTTGGTGGATCAACACTCGTGGCATGTGGCGAAGCGTGCCCACCTCACTCGCCACGACTAGCCGCATTTGCTTCTGGGGGAGCGAAGTTTGCTCCCCTCAGCTTCATCATGAGAACAGGACTTTTTCCAACCTCATGCTTTTTCAAGCGGCACATCCGTTGCTGCGGAGCGTGATCTTCTACGCACCCCAAAAATTCTTGAATATCTTCAATACATGTCTGATAAGAAGCAATATAAGTACGTTGTTTGGCCATATTCAATCTCCCCAAACAACGATATAATCATCTTCGTATTC
>RFHA01000414.1 GCA_003696565.1 Chloroflexota bacterium | reverse complement strand
CTGCCCAGTGATATGATGCAGATGCTCATGCGCTATCGCAATGCAAAACGTCGTGCGGTAACGGTACAGGCATCCACCACGGATAACCTCATCACCGATGCTGATACCTTATATGAGGCGACAATTCGACGCTATCAAGGCACCGCACAGGCGGTAATGGGCAATGCCGCACCCTTGAGTACGGCACTGCGCGAAGGTGCGCGCCTGATGGCAGCCTTCACCGCCGACGACAATCTTCAACGAGCAAATGTACAAGCGACATTCCGCTTTTTGGCGGAGACGACCGGCTTCCGCATCAAGACCGTTACAAGCGAAGCACCCAAGATGCGCAAACTGCTCCAACAAGCGCGTGAAGCCCTGATCGATCATATCAAATCGCAGGTGCTCACCGCTACACCCATCTCTAAAGATCGGATGGATATCTTGCGGAAAACCGGCGCGGACATCACCCATGAAATCCGCTTCGGGTATGAACGCTGGAAGATTGAGGACTTGGTCGGCTGGGAGATCAATGAGCAATTGTATGACGATCTGCACAAGCAACAATCACGGGCGGCGTTGCGTCTGTTTGCCGCGCTCAGTGTTCAGCCATATCATCTGCACAACATCGACCGCACGGAGATCAACACATGCGTGTGGCTGCCCAAGCGTCAACACCTCACACGGCGGGTTGAGATCGTACAGACGCTCCTCAAGCGGGTATTCCCCCAAGGACTAGATGCTTGCGAGGAGCTGACTGCGGAGGAGATCAGCGAGCGATTGGGCGACCTAGATGCCGTGTTGGCAGATATGCGCTTGTATTTTGACGATCGGCGTGATTATTCTGAAAAGGCGGTTCCGGTGCTGCGGCGGGTGTTGTCAAAAGTTGGATTGAAGCTAATCAGCAAGCAAATTCAGTGTGACGGCAAGCGTTTCATGGTGTATTGGATCGACCAGGAACATTTGGCGAAGTGGCGACGGTATGCTCAACAGGTTAATCGTCCTAAAAACACGGAAAATGACGATATAATCTCCGTGAATTTAGGAGTGTATGAGGATGACGCGCCGAATCTGGCTGTGATGGCGATGAATTTGCCACCAGATACCGGCTGGATGGCTGAGATCGAGTTCTGAACAGTCGTCAGAACGCCACAAAACGACTAACAAATAGCAAATTCCACGTGTCGTACGGGTTCTTGCAATATAACCTATTCCTTAGTGTTGTCTTGCTTGAGCATCTTCTATGATATTCACGATAGAGCCATTCTGACACTTCTCGTTCTAATTGAGCTTCTATTTTTCTTTGCACTATTTGAGATAAACGTTGTTTCAAATCGCTAAAAAATGAATTGAAACCTTGCAGAGTTTGATTTATCTTGAGCGACATGACGTGACTCCG
>RFHA01000069.1 GCA_003696565.1 Chloroflexota bacterium | reverse complement strand
GCTGTGAACTGGGGCAGATCGCCAAAAGCTTGTGTTTTATGGTGGATGGTGAGCCGCTTTTGGTGATTGCCAGTGGGGATCAGCGCGTGGATACCAAAAAATTGGCGGAGATTCGCGGTGTGGCACGCAAGCGCGTGAAGGTCGCCAAGCCGGAGGAGTGCATCGCCATTTTCGGCTATGCACCGGGGGGCGTTCCACCTGTGGCACACCGGACAAAAAACATCCCAATATATGTAGACGAGTCGCTCAAGCGGTATGAGGTGGTGTATGCTGCTGCCGGGGCAAGTGATGCTAATTTTGCTATTTCACCAAGCCAGTTGATTGAAATCACCCAGGCACAAGTTGTTAACCTTTGGCAAGAACCTTAACGCTTGTTCAGTTGCTTTTGAATTAGAATGATATTGTGTGTTACCCAAGCTGTAAGAAATTCAAAGGCAAGATAACATGGCTTACAAAGTCGAATGGCTTATACCTCATCAGGTGATTTATTGTCAGTTTGTTGGTGAAACAAATACTGATGAAATAGCTGAGGCAAACAAAGAAATCGTCGGATTGATGGACACTTGCCCAAAACAGCGTGTCCATGTCATTGCAGATACACTAAATCTGGAAAAAGCACCGGTCAAAATTCAGCAGGTTTCGCAAGCGTCACAATCTGTGCGTCATCATAATTCTGGGTGGTATGTTGTTGTGACAAACAACCAGTTTTTTAGATTTATCAGCAACATTGTTGGACAGATGTGGCATAAATCACAAGTTAAAGCAGCTGCATCAGTAAAAGAGGCGATTGATATTTTAAAGAAAAATATCTCCGGCATTGATTGGTCACAACTTGGGGGTAAACAGGCATTATAAAGTGGCGGCGTAAGGCGTTTTAAGGCATACTGTTACCCGTGAAAAGGAGTACAAACTATGTCTTATGAAAACATCTTATTTGACCTGACCGATAACGTTGCCACAATTACCCTCAACCGTGCAGAAACTTATAACTCTCTCAGTTTAAATACCCTCAAAGAGTTGATTACAACGTTTAAGACGCTCCATAAAGACCCCAAAGTCCGTGCTGTGATTTTAACAGGTACGGGTAAGGGGTTTAGCAGTGGTGCAGACTTAATGGAAATCGCTTCTCGTTTGGAGACGGTTGATATTACACAAGCACTGCGTGATGGACTAAATACGTTAGCAAACACCATGCGGACGCTGGAAAAGCCGATTATTTGTGCAGTAAATGGCGTAGCAGCGGGAGCAGGGGCGAGTTTGCCGCTCATGGCAGATTATCGTCTTGCTTCGGAAAATGCGTCTTTTGTGTTTGCTGCATTTGTCAATATTGGGTTGGTGCCAGATGCCGGGGGGACGTATTTATTGCAACAATTAGTTGGCGCAGGTAAGGCGTTTGAATTGTTCCTCATGGCGGATGCAAAAAACCGTGTGACTGCACAGCAAGCACTGGACTATGGTATTGTTAACCGTGTGGTGCCACATGATGCCTTGCTGACCGAAGCGCAGATCATCGCCGCCAAACTTGCCCACATGCCCACCAAAGCAATCGGCTGGACAAAACGGGCTATCTATCGTGCAGCATCCACAACATTAGCCGATGCATTGGAATATGAGGCTTTGTTACAAGGTGCGGCATTCCAGACTCATGACTTTAAAGAGGGCGTACAAGCGTTTATCGAAAAACGTTCACCAATATTCAAAGGAGAATAAGCATAATGACCACCGTTTTCAAAAAAATTATTGATAGAGAACTGCCTGCTGATATTGTGTATGAAGATGATGACGTGATTGCGTTTAAAGATATTAATCCCATTGCCCCGGTTCATATTTTAATTGTTCCTAAAAAGGTTATTCCAACAGTCGATGATGTTGAAGAGGAAGATGCCCAGATATTAGGCAAGTTGTTT
>RFHA01000068.1 GCA_003696565.1 Chloroflexota bacterium | reverse complement strand
GTTAATAACGATGGTATTGATGAGTGCCATCCCATTAACGGCACAAGAGGATGATACAATTTTCCCTATCATTATTGAGCATAAATTTGGACAAACTGTCATTGAATCCAGACCAGAACGAATTGTTGTACTTGGATTTACTGAACAAGACCCATATTTTGCACTTGGTATAGAGCCTGTTGCAATTCGTTATTGGTATGGTCCTGAAGATGATGCAATTTTCCCCTGGGCAGAAGACGAAGCAGGAGATGCTGACCCTGTCATTCTCAATATGCCATATGGTGCCTTAAATTATGAAGCTATTCTTGCGCTGGAGCCTGATTTGATTAGTGCAGTGGATGCCGGTATTACAGCTGAAGAGTATGAATTGTTATCTCAAATTGCACCAACACTTGCACAGTACGATACGTACATTGATTTTGGTATGCCCTGGCAGGAGACGACACGATTAATTGGAACAGCTTTAGGTCAAGCTGATGAAGCAGAAGCACTTATCAGTGAATTGGAAGCTAAATTAGAAACAGTACGACAAGAGCATCCCGAATTTCAGGGTAAATCTATCGTTGTTGCCTATAATACAACTGGGACATATGGCTATTATACTGCTCAAGATAGCCGCGGACGTTTCTTTACGGATCTTGGGTTTGTTATTCCTGATGAACTGAATGAAATAGCTGGAGATAGCTTTTTTGCGAACATCAGTAATGAACGACTTGATTTGCTTGATCGTGATCTCATTGTGTTTTTGGCATTACAATTTGCTGAACAAGGCAGTACGGCGGCACGAGAAATGATTGAATCTGACCCGTTGTTAGCACAACTCAATGCTGTTCAAGAAGGACACGTGTTATTTATTCCCGACGAACTCGATAATGCGCTTCAATTTAGCACAATTTTAAGCATCGAATTTTTACTGGAAAACCTTGTGCCAGAAATTGCATCTGTGCTTAATGGCGATGCTTTTATGGGGGCTACTTGTGAAGATGGTTTCCGCGTTGTTGAGGATGCCGTTGGGCAAACAGTTTGCTTACCAGAAAATCCTGAACGAATTGTTGCACTATCGGAAGTTGATGTTGATAACTTATTAGCATTGGGGATTAACCCAGTGGCTGTAACAAATGGACGTGGTCAATCTACACCACCACGATTTCTTATCCCATACTTATCAGAAGATGTCGTATCAACAGGGACATTCTTCCAACCGAATTTAGAAGTGATTTTAGAAATTGAGCCGGACTTGATCTTGTTTGCTGGTTTTACTGATCCAGATGTTTTAGAACAACTGAATGCTATTGCGCCAGTTTATAATGCGGCAACTTTTGCAGAATCCTGGCAAACGCATCTAACACGCTTGGGGCAGGCTCTAGGATTAGAAACGGATGCTCAAGCGGTGATTGATGCCTATAACGAGCGTATTACAACGCTTCGGGAAAATTATGCTGATTTAACTGATAAAGAATTTGTGGTAGTTCGTTGGGCTGCTGAAGGTCCACAAATTATGGCACCAAGCACACTTTCAAGCAGTATATTGATTGATCTTGGTTTAACACCACCGGCTGAAATCCCTGAATTGCAAGAAGGGCATGCCCATACACCACCATTGAGCCTTGAAACCCTTGATTTAATCGATGTTGATTGGGTCTTTGTTGGCACTCTTCAAAGTGAAGGGGATGCCGTAGATGCCCTTCAAACAACGTTAGAATCACCATTATTCCAAGCACTTGAGATTGTCCAAAACAACCGCCTTATCATTATTGATGGCTCAATCTGGACGAGTGTAGGGGGATATATTGGGGCTAACATTATTTTGGATGATATCGAAGCGGCTTTAAGCGAGGCAGACTAGATGACATTAAAATCACAGGCAATTGTTGAAACGCCAAAAGCAACACGGTATCTAAAGGCATTGTGTAATCACTTTAGCCGCAAAGTAACAACTCAGGTTGTGGATGGTGTAGGGCATGTGCAATTCGGTTTTGCTAATTGTCAAATGTTTGCTACTGATTGCACACTCACAATTCATATTACAGCTCAAACCGAGGACAACTTTGAGCGGGTTAAATTTGTGATAAGTGATCATTTAGAACGCTTTAGTGGAGATACTCATTTACAAGTATCTTGGGTTGATGGATAACATATTTGGTGCATATGAAGGGCATGTCAAAATAGCACACTATATTGAGACTATTGGTTCAACCGGTGATGAGAAACCTAGCGCACACCCTCAATATATGACTACGGACTTGAGGGCTATACCTGATGACAAATCTTGAGCTTACTAAGCTTTGCCCGCACCATGTATTATATCAGCCTGCCCATGTCATCCAGCATGAGCAGGCTAATGTTAATTTGCAATCTGACCTATTCGAGAATACCTAGTTCTTTTAACTTTGACTCAGGTACGACACCGTTTTCCCATCCGCGCTGTGCATAATATTCTTCTAGCATCAAATCTAGTTCACACACGTGTCCCTCTGAACCCGGCATTGTGCTGGGTTCTTCTGTAAAACGCTTTGGTAGTGTGTCACTGCCGGGCTTTTCACCAGCGAGTTGATTATAATATCGTTCCAAGTTGTAGATGCGCTCACCGGCTATTAAGACATCTGCTGCTGTAAAATCAATACCTAAAACAGCAGCATATTGAGCGGCATATTCTTCTGGACCTTCAGCAAATGCGCTGAATTTGCATAGATCTAAACTATCGCTGAATGCGTGAATATCTTGCAATAATTTGAGTAGTTCGCCTTTGCCTTTCCAAGCGAGTGGATCGGTTTTCAGTCCAATAACCCCTAATTCACTTGCAGGACTATATCCCCTTAAATGACAGGCACCACGGTTACTGGTTGCATAACCTAAACCCATACCTTTTAATCCACGTGGATCATATGCTGGAATAGATTGCCCTCGAACAGCCATTGCAACCTCTGGATGTCCAAAATGTGCAGCAATACGTGCGACACCTTCTGCTAACACATCCCCGATTCCGTCACGCATTGCAGTTTTCTCGATGAGTTCCACCATATGTTCATGGTCTCCCCATTTTAGGGGAACGTTGCCATTCCAGCCTTTTTCGCAAATTTCCATATAAGTTGCCAGGCAGTTTCCCATTTCAATGGTATCCATACCATAATTGTTACATTGGTAGATCATATAGGCGATCGAGTCGCGGTGATCGTTGCCGGAATGCGCTCCAAATGCCCAAGCTGTTTCATATTCATAGCTTTCCGTACGTATGGTTTGACCACGATAAGTTACTTCAACTTCTTTTTTACAAGCCACCGGACAAGCATGACAAGTTGGCTCACTTACAAGAATAGTTTCACGTATATGTTCACCGCTGATGTTTTCTGCACCTTCAAAAGAGGTTAGTTGACTATTACGGGTAGGTAGTGCCCCAATACTTGCTGTGACATTCATCAACATGTTTGTACCATATAGACTTAAGCCACCTTTGCGTGGGGCTGTAATATTTTTCTCGTCCATAATTGTTGCAAGGGCTTGATTATGTGCAACTTTAAAGTCCTCTGGACGTTTTGGCTCTGGATAGGCACGAGATGCTTTTACAACGATTGCTTTAAGCTTTTTGGAACCACCAACAGCTCCTGTTCCCCCACGCCCAGACGCACGATCATCTTCATTGACCCATGCAGCGAATTTGACGAGATTTTCGCCGGCTTGCCCAATAGCAATAACTGTTAAATCTTTTTCACCGTATAATTCTTGGAAATACTTGACTGTATCATGAACCCCCTTACCCCACACTGCGCTAGCATCTCTTAACTCAACGGTGTTATTCTCTACATAAGCATAGACCGGCGTATCAGATGCCCCTTCAAAGATTAGTCCATCAAAGCCTGCCCAACGCAACCGTGCAGCAGACCAGCCACCATGATGACTGTCAGTAACAGTGCCTGTTAATGGGCTTTTGGTGACGATAGCCATGCGCCCACTCATGTTTGCTCGGGTACCAGTTAGTGGACCATTCATAAAGCATAAAATGTTATCTGGTCCAAGCGGATCACATTTAGGATCACCTTCTAGCATATAACGCACACCTAAACCACGCGCACCAATGTATTTGAGTGCCCATTCCTCAGGGATTTCTTCGTAGGATATGCTACCTGAAGATAAATCAATTCGTCCGATGCGATTTGCAAAACCACCTAAATTCATTGTCTCATACTCCTTAAAAAACAATTTTGTTGGCATGAGATAAAAATCTCTTTATAATTTTATAAATACTTGTACCCTATTCCGAAAAAAAATAGCATGGCTAGTTTATTACCAGAATACGTTATCTTAGGATTATTAGAGGTTCGTCCTTGTCACGGCTACCATTTGTTAGAATATTTCCGTGCCCCACAACATTTAGGATATGTTTGGAAAATTAGCACAAGTCAGCTTTATGCTACTCTTAAAAGACTAGAACATTTATTGTGGATCGATGGACGTGAAGAAGACTCTGTTGATGCACCTATCCGCACAGTGTATTGGTTAACCGAAAAAGGGCGAATACATCTTTTTGAGTGGTTAAATATGTCAATGCCTTCCGCGAGTACACGCCATATCCGAACAGAGTTTTTGAGTCGTATATATATAGCCAGATTGCTGAAATATCCTATACAACCAATTATTGATGCACAAATTAATGCTTGTATACATCAATTAAATATTTTAAGAGAGGAGCGCAATCAGCTCGATGATAGTTTGGGGTATCTTGCAATCGATCTACGTATAGCAGAGATGAATGCTATATTAACATGGATACAAGCTACCCTAGGGAAAAAATTGCTTTATGAGTGAGTTTTTTGTTGTTAAAACGGTTGAAGATGCTCTAGATTTATTAAAATCCGAAATTCAAATATCAAAACAAATAGAACGCATCTCTACATATAATGCACTTGGTCGTGTGATTGCCCGTGCCCCGCTTTCACCTTCTGACCTGCCGACATTTGTTCGCAGCACAATGGATGGGTATGCAGTGCGCGCAGCAGATACGTTTGGTGCATCACAATCTCTGCCTGCATATCTCAATGTAAAACACACAATTCATATTGGCACTACACCAAATTTTACACTTCTAGCTGGTGAAGCCGCAGAAATCCACACAGGGGCAATGTTGCCACCTGGGGCGGATGCAGTAGTCATGGTAGAGCGTACTCAAAAAATCAGCGATTGCGAAATTGAGGTGCTATCGCCTGTTGCTCCAGGTGAAAACTTGGTGCAAATTGGGGAAGATATACAACAAGGTCAGCCTATTTTACTGATAGGGCATCGAGTCCGTCCACAAGATATTGGTGGATTATTGGCTGTTGGAATCACCCACATTGATGTAATGATGCCACCTAAAGTTGCTATTTTGAGCAGTGGTAACGAATTAGTTCCACCGGATAAAACACCCGCAGTTGCTCAGATCCGTGATATTAATGCCTATATACTTGCTGCTATGTTTCAACAGATTGGTGCCAAAACACATGTTTTAGGTATTGCACATGACACTATTGAGAGTCTTGAAACAATGGCAAAATCTGGGCTAGATCAAGCAGATATGCTGGTTATGTCGGCAGGGAGTTCGGTTAGTGCACATGATTTAACTCGTCAGGTGATCAATAATTTAGGTAAACCTGGCGTTTTGCAACATGGGTTAGCTGTTAAGCCTGGAAAGCCGACGATCATCGCATGTTGTGACGGTAAACCGGTTATTGGTCTGCCTGGTAATCCGGTTTCTGCAGTACTTGTTGCTCGTTGGATTGTGTTGCCTATTATTCACTATCTGCTTGGAGAAAGGGCACGTCCGATCGGTACTATTCGAGCTACTCTGAAACAAAATATTGCTAGCACAACAGGTCGTTTGGATGCTGTTCCTGTTAAGCTGATTCAAAGTGAACAACAAGTTTTTGCAGAGCCAGTTCTAGGCAAATCGAATTTGATTTATCGTCTTGTTAACGCTGATGGGATTATTACGGTCGGGCTTAATCAGAGTGGTCTAAAAACTGGTGAACAAGTAGAAGTTGTGTTGATCTGATGAAACGAAACATTTATTTAGAAGATATTCCGCTTCATGAGGCACAAGCCCGTTTGACTGAAGCATTAAAAAAATACAATAAAGATCAACCAGTTTCCTCTGAGTTAATAAATTTGCGATACGCTGTTGGACGCATCACCGCTGAAGCGCATTGGGCTAAGCGGTCATCACCACATTATCATGCGGCTGCAATGGATGGCTATGCTGTTCAAGCGCAGGATACCCTTTATGCTACAGAGACCCAACCGGTCACACTACAAAACGCTTACCCAGTCAATACAGGCGATCCACTTCCAGACAACACCAATGCCGTTATCATGATTGAAAACCTCCAACTCACAGAGGAGGGCATTGTTATTACTGATCCAGTAGCACCCTGGCAGCACGTTCGCATGATGGGGGAAGATATGATTGCTACTGAACTTGTGTTACCTGCTGGGCATAAATTACGTCCAGTGGATTTAGGTGCGTTAGCAGGGTGTGGGTATCATCAAGTTTCTGTATATCGTAAACCGAGGGTTATTATTATACCAACTGGTAGTGAGCTTGTTCCGGCTAATATTGAACCAAAGCCTGGGCAAATTACAGAATATAATAGTCTTGTTTTAGCTGCACAGGTTGAAGAAAGTGGTGGCGAGGCAACTATTTTACCAATTACGCCAGATGATCCTGAAAAATTGAGGCAAGTTCTATTTGATGCACTAGATCAAACACCAGATTTAATTTTGATTCTTTCTGGTTCATCTGCTGGTAGTCGTGATTACACCGCGGGAATTATCCAAGAAAATGGCGAATTGCTAGTGCATGGTGTCGCTGTTCGCCCAGGACATCCAGTTATTATTGGTATGTCAAGAACAATTCCTGTTATCGGAGTGCCTGGTTACCCTGTCAGTGCTGCATTGACAGGCGAGATAATCATTCAACCGCTGATTACACAATGGCTAGGGATGAATGCGGGTATACATACTCGCCTTACAGCAAAAGCTACAATGACTCGTAAGTTACTTTCTCCTATAGGTGACGACGATTTTGTGCGTGTTACGCTTGCAAAAGTTGGTGAGCATTTATTAGCTGCTCCGTTGAATCGTGGGGCAGGGGTTATTACATCGTTAGTACGGGCAGATGCATTAGCACATATCCCACGCTTTAGTGAGGGGGTTAATGCAGGCGATGAAGTTGATGTTATTTTGTATCGTCCCCTACAAGAGATTACGCAGTCTGTTTTTATAATGGGCAGCCATGACCCAATGCTGGATTTGTTAGGACAATTTATTAATCAGCAAGGTTTTCGTCTAACAAGTGCGAATGTTGGCTCACTGGGTGGGATTGTTGCAATCCGGCGAAGAGAAGCGCATTTAGCTGGAATGCATTTATTAGATGAAGAAACAGGCGAATATAATTTGCCTTATCTCAAAAAGCAACTTAATCATATTCCATTAAAAGTAGTGACATTTTCTCATCGTGAACAAGGCTTTATTGTTGCCCGTGGCAATCCCAAAAATATTACCAATATTAATGACTTAACCCGTGTGCGTTATGTGAATCGACAGCGAGGTGCTGGTACGCGGTTGTTATTGGATTATGAATTAAAGCGACATGGCATTGATCCATTGTCTATACAAGGTTATGAACAAGAAGAATATACGCATTTAGCTGTGGCGGCCGCAATTGCTACTGGTATTGCTGATTGTGGATTAGGGGTTCGTAGTGCAGCAATCGCCCTTAATTTAGATTTTGTGCCAGTCGGTTGGGAACGATATGACTTTGTTATTCCAGAGGAGCATATAACACATCCAGGAATACAAATTTTACTTGATATACTAAACAGTGAGACCTTTAAGGCAGCTTTATCAATGCAGCCTGGCTATGATACACATCAAACCGGGCAAATTATTGAAGTGGTTTAATGTTTTTAGTAACTTGGTGAAAATAGGTGAAATGATGACTGTGGAATTAAAAGACCGGTTTAATCGTCCGTTGCGTGATTTACGAATTTCTGTGACAGATCGTTGTAATTTCCGTTGTACATATTGTATGCCCGCTGAGGTATTTCATGAGAAATATCAGTTTCTACAACGACATAAATTACTGACTTTTGAGGAAATTACCCGATTGACGCGGATTATTGTACAACAAGGTGCTGTAAAACTGCGGTTAACGGGGGGGGAGCCGCTTGTCCGGCAAAAAATTGAAAAACTTGTTGCTATGTTGGCAAAAATCGATGCTGTACATGATATTGCGATGACAACAAACGCTTATTTGTTACCTGCCAAAGCCCAAATTCTGAAAGATGCTGGTTTGCAACGTGTGACCATTAGTTTAGATAGCTTAAATGATGAAGTATTTCGCCGTATGAATGGCGATAAAGCGACAGTTGATGATGTGCTTAAAGGGATTAAAGCAGCGGAAAAAGCAGGGCTAACACCAATAAAAATTAATGCTGTTGTTCAGCGTGGAGTAAATGATCAGTATATCGTTGATATGGCACGGTTTTGTAAAGAAAATGGGTATATCTTACGATTCATTGAATACATGGATGTTGGAACAATGAATGGGTGGCAAATGCAGCATGTTGTTCCAGCTAAAGAGATCATTGATCGAGTTGCTGAGGTATACCCCCTAGAAGCAATACCTCGTAGTTATGCTAGTGAAACCGCTTTGCGGTATCGATATACTGACGGTAGCGGCGAAATTGGAGTGATTGCATCCGTGACAAAGCCATTTTGTGGGGATTGTAGCCGTATTCGTCTTTCACCAGAGGGACAAATTTACACATGTTTATTTGCAACAACTGGAACAGATCTAAAAACACCGTTGCGTAATGGGGCAACCGATGAGGAAATCGCGCAACTCATTTGTCAAACATGGGAAAACCGCACAGACCGTTATAGTGAAATACGAACCCAAATTCAACATCCAAAAGACAAGATTGAGATGTATTATATTGGCGGTTAAAGCATAAATTTTATACGATGAGCGTTTTTTCCAAAAAATCTAGTGTGCGTTGCCAAGCAATACTTGCTGCCTCATGGTTATAATAAGGTTGATCAGCTTCAAAAAACCAATGCTCTGTTCCAGGATAAGTATGGAAAATTACTGTGCAACTTTGATTCTCCAATTTTTCTCTTAATTTTTGAACCTTTTTTTCTGTTACACCCCATTTATCATTTTCTGCAAAATGTCCAAGAT
>RFHA01000067.1 GCA_003696565.1 Chloroflexota bacterium | reverse complement strand
TTTTTCTCTATCAAACAACGTGACCTAAAAGCGCTTTTGGCTTATTCTACTGTGAGCAAACTTGGGGCTATTGTGGGGCTAATTGGCTTACCCGATCAGCTAGGGCTTAAAGCCGCGCTGGTGGGAATATTAGCTCATGCCCTTTATAAAGCCGCGTTATTCTTGACTGTAGGAACTGTTGATCATGCCGTAGGCACAAGAATCATTGATAAGCTAGGTGGGCTATACAAACACATGCCTATCACAGCTGCAGTTGCCACTATATCGGGGCTTTCAATGGCAGGCATTCCTTTCTTTTTTGGTTTTGTGGCTAAAGAAGTTTTGATTGCTGCTGCAATGGATAGCTCTATTCAGCTATTAAGTGTTTTGGCAGTCTTTATCGGTTCAGTTTTCACAGCAGTGGCAGCATATATTCTGATTTGGGATGTATATTTTCGCCCTCCGAAAGAAGCAGTTCACATCCATCATCATTTACCTGCGCCTATAGATTATGGGCCTGCGTTATTGGCATTAGGTTCTTTAACCTTTGGTTTTTTACTACAGCCTTTGATTATTCCTATTCTCGATGCAGCTTTGCTAAAAGAGTTTGAACTCAAGCTGTTTCCGGGATTTCATACCGAGTTTTTCATCAGCCTTTCTATTATTGTTGTGGGATTTTTGATATTTGCATTGCGCCAAAATTGGTTGCCACGTTTTGGCGATTTGCCAATTAGCGGCACTCAAGTTTATCAGGAAACTCTACGAGTATTGGATCGCATTGGTGATGGGGTATTGTTTCTCCAACATGGATGGATACGCTACTACCTTGTGTCTATGCTTATTGTATTAGGTATAATTGGTCTTTCAGGTACGCTCACTGATCTTTTGCATACTGAGGCACTTTTAGTTGAGGAAGGATTTCAGTTTACAGATACCACAATTCTTGAATTGATGCTTCTTTTCATTATCGTAGGTTGTGCGATATGGTCAGTGTTAACACGCCGTCATCTCATTGCTGCATTAGCGCTAGGGTTAATGGGATATGGGGTGGCCGCACTGTTTATTGTAGAGCAAGCACCAGATGTTGCATTGGTGCAGTTTATGGTTGAAACGCTCTCTACAGTTTTGGTCATTATTATCATAGGGCGTGCAAGTGCAAAGAAGCGTAAAGAGGTAATGGAACTGTTGTGGAAGCCGGGACGTGGTTCTACTAATAGAAATGGTATGGTGCGCGATTTGAGCGTTTCTGTCGCCATCGGCTTTATTGTATTTGTTCTTGCTGCAACAGCTCTAGCTAACCGCCCCAGCCGTGAGACAATTGCCCAGTG
>RFHA01000413.1 GCA_003696565.1 Chloroflexota bacterium | reverse complement strand
GCTGAATCAACGGCTAGAAATAAACAATGATATTTTGAAATGGATTCAACAAGACGCTTCTACTGAGGATTATCGCCGGGCAACGGCCGAAGCCCAAGCTTTCCTCATCTGGCTTAAGCGGTTTGCCGAAGCGGAGCTGGGAGATGACAATGAGTAGTAGCTATCCCAAGTATCTCAAAATGCCTAATGAATTACCCCTTCCGCCGGATACAGTGAAAGCGGTTAATAGTAGGCCTATAGCTGTGGACAGACGAAATACTAGACCGGCAAGTTTTTGCCATGCCCATTCTAATTTAGGCTTGTACTTTGAACGGTATATCAGTTTCCAACAAAACTGGGAAATGGATAAATTCGAGACGGTTACACTTAGACGTAATGGCAAAGAAAAGGTAGACAAATCCAGTTGCAAACAATACATCCTTGAAGAGTTGGTAGAAGTGTCTGCACAGATAGATGATAGTTATCGCCAATCATTTACTGAACGTTGGACAAGGATGGTTGCCCCGGCTAAAACATGGCAAATGACCCCCGTGTGGCGTTTTGTTACCGGCGTGGGCAACAAAACGGCGCTGGAAGCAGGTTTTACCTTCCATCGCGTTTACGGTTTTCCCTACATTCCCGGCAGCAGCCTGAAGGGGTTGGCGCGGGCGGTCGCTTTACTGGAAATTGCCCAAAAAGCAGGCCAAAAAATGGTTGGTTTACAAGAGGCGCTGGCTGCCTTGCAAGCGAAAAAACCAACGCCAATGCAAGCATTGGAAATTGCTTTGCTGGAAGAGAGCAAAAAATACCCCAATGCCTTGCGAAGCTGGGCTGGCGAGGAATACGGGCAGGTGGAAACGCTGGCCGACCAGTTCCGCGCTGTCTTTGGCACGCAGGAACAGGTGGGGCAAGCTATCTTCCATGACGCTGTTCCCGCCGCCAAACCAAAGCTGGAAGTTGATGTGATGACGGTTCATTACCCTGACTATTATCAGAAGAATAAGCCCCCGGCCGACACGCAAAATCCCACGCCGATTCCTTTCCTGACTGTGGGGCAAACGCCGTTTTGGTTTGCTGTTGGCTGGCACGGCGACTCCGATCAG
>RFHA01000412.1 GCA_003696565.1 Chloroflexota bacterium | reverse complement strand
GAAGTACGGGCGGATTAAACGGGTACATTTACAGGATTTTGCAGAGGTGCGCCCAAGTGGTTTAATTGCAATGTCGTTGAATGATGGGGATTATTTGGGCTGGGTGAAATATAGTAATGGTGACCAGCATGTTATCCTCGTGACGGAGCAAGGGCAAAGCATACGTTTTCATGAAAGCGAAGTGCGTGTGATGGGACGGCAAGCGGGCGGCGTGAATGCTATTAAATTAGCAGATAGGGATCGTTGCGCTGGCATGGATGTCATCACAGATGAGCATACTCATATCTTTGTCGTCACAGAAAACGGATATGGTAAACGGACATTGATTGACGAATATAGTCTTCAAGGGCGATATGGTTTGGGCGTTCGCACATTGGCGCGTAATGAACGCACTGGCTCTATTGTTGCTATGCGTGCTGTTTCCAGTGATGATGAGATTATGTTGATTACTCGTAATGGGGTGGTTTTACGAACGCATATTGATGCAGTGCGTGAAACTGGACGCAGTACGCAAGGCGTTACGTTGATGAATGTTGCTGATGACGATCATGTGGTTGGTATCACAATTATGACCCCAAGTGAGCAATCCTTAGATCATGATGAGGGGCAAACTAATCATTCGTAGCACAAACGTCGGGTTCAAGCTGACTATTCAAATGCTATAATGGGCATCGCTTATCTGGTATGGGGTGAGAAAACGCCCCATGCCATCCAAATAAGTTATCACAAGGTGAAGCGATGTTAAAACGAATCGTATTGTTATTGATTTTAGTTGGTGTAACCCGCGCTGTTTTGGGGCAATCCTCAACTGGTGTAACTGCCGAAGCAATCGGGACGGCGAATCTCCGGTCTCGCCCAGACATCAATGCCGATTTGGTTGGGTCTATCTCCAATGGGACAGTTTATCCAGTTGTTGGACGTAGCGAGTTTTATCCCTGGGTTTTACTTGGTGATATTACGTCGGAACGCCCAATTGGTTGGGTCTTTCAGGATTTAGTGATAATTAATGGTAATCTGTTTAATGTTCCTGTTTCATCGTTAGATATTAATGAACTACAACAACCAACAGCAACAACAGTCGCACTTAATACACCTTCGCCAGCTAACACATCTGACCCAAATACAACTCCAGGGCAACCAACCGCCACATTAGTAGGTGGTGTTCAAGTAACCCCTTTGGGTACCGCTCCTCCAGTTACACCTCTCGTTGTTGCGTCACCAACGCCAAGTTATGCCGTGTATGGTAGTGTTTTAGGTGAGATCAATGTGCGTTATGGACCTGGCACAGACTATCAGATTGTTGGACGCGCTTTTGCCGGGGATATATTTCCGATCACACGCTATCACACACAATTCCCCTGGGTGGAAGTGGTATATGAAAGTTCCCCCAATCAACGAGCTTGGATTGCTATAGACTTGTTAGAAATACAGGGGGACATTTATAGTCTGCCAGCGGAGTCATCTACGCGGTTTAATTTGCCGACGTTAACACCAACCCCAGCCTTGAGTTTATCAAGCAGTATCCCAGGGCAGCCGGCTGTACCGCTTAGTCCAGCATTTGAAAATCTTGCTAATCAAATTTGGGATTTTGTACTTTCGCGCGGGTTCATCCCTGAAACAAGCACGTTCGGCGCGCTTTATATTCAAAACCTGCAAACAGGTGAAGCGATTACCTTTGGTAACAACTTCGCTTTTAGTGGCACAAGTACCAATAAAATTGCGGTTCTGTTAGAATTCTTTGCGCGGATGGACGGCTCGCCTAATTTATCTGAAGCGATTGATATTGCTAACACCATGATTTGTAGCGAAAATGTGGCGACCAACCGTTTAATTGGCTTCGCTGGTGATGGTGATATGCTACTTGGTGCGGAAAGAACGACAGAGTTACTAAATGCTTTGGGGATGGAACGCACATTTTTGACCGCGCCATATCACACGGCGACCGGTATTGCGACAGCAACACCTATGCCGCGCCAACCTTTATATCCACAAACGACAGCTAATCAATCTCGTACGAATCCAGACCCAACGAATCAAATGACCGTTGAAGAAATTGGCTGGATGATGTCGAATATCTATCAGTGTGCTTTTAACGAAAGCGGTCCATTGATTGAAAACTTTAATGGGGCGATTACACCACAAGAGTGCCGTAAAATTTTGTATGTCATGAGTGAAAACACAGTTGATGGCATGTTACGTGCTGGTGTGCCGTCTTATATTCGTGTGTCGCATAAGCATGGCTGGATTGCTGATACACACAGTAATGCTGCTGTGTTTTATACCCCCGGGGCAGATTATGTCATTGTCATGGCGTTATATGAACCAGAGTGGCTGAACTTCCAACGGTCATTACCTGTTATGGCAGAAACGTCCCGTATGGTTTATAACTTCTATAATCCTACTTCACCATTAGAGCAGGTGAGGGAGGGATATATCCCAGAAGCGGCAGAATGTAATTACACTGCTGAGTCCCCAGTTGTGCAAAATTTAGCATCACCTGTTTTCCTACTGGAAAATGACCAGAGTGTTTTTCGTCCAGCATTTGTGCCAGTGCCTTCTTCACCTGTTACACCTACCCCCACACCAGGACAATAGTGAGAAGATAAAAGCCCGACCTACTTTGAGAGGCGGGCTTTTTAAGTCGGTTTGAAAGGGAGAGTTTTAACCTTTGACTGCGCCTTGTGTTAACCCCCCGACAATTTGATCTTGCAAGGCAAGATACAAAATGACGACCGGCGTACCGGAGACCAATGCACCAGCAGCAAATTTGCCCCAGTCTCGGTTAAAATCTGAGTTGATGAAGTTGTACATGCCAACCATCAATGTCCAAGTGTCTTTGTCACGTAGGATAATACGTGCTAACACAAACTCATTGAATGTCCCTACGAATGCTAACACGCCTACAACTGCCAGAATAGGACGTACCAATGGGAAAATTAACACCCAGAAAATTTGCCAATGAGAAGCACCATCCACTAATGCGGATTCATCGATATCTTTAGGGATTGAGTCGAAGAAACCTTTCATCAGCCAGGTGTTAATACCCATGGCACCGCCCATATAAACCAGGATTAACCCGCCCAAGCTATCTAACCCGAACAGATTAATCCAACCCCAATCAATAAAATCGAGGAAGGGAAATGCCATTGGTATAGTATCAGACAATCGACCTATTTCCAGCAAGATGAGGAACAATGCCACCATCGCAAGCAAGTTCGGGAATACTTGAATTAGCAGAATACCAAGTAGTAATTGACGACGACCCCGAAAACGAAAGCGTGAAAACGCATACGCTGCTAGGGCTGTAATCAGCACAACCAGTATTGTAGTAACGCTAGCAACGATAAACGAGTTGGCAATCCAGTTCCAAAATGGATAGATGTCTAGCTCTTCTACCATTAAAGCGCGGAAGTTAGTCAGTAATTCATCAGCACTTTCCACCCGTGCGGGCAAAAATGTTTGTGTAGAAAGTGTCCCGCTTGGGTTAAAGGCGGAGGATATGATAAACAACACCGGAAAAAGTGCGAAGATCAACGCAATGCTAATGACCGTTAAGCGGATTGCAAGCGTGATAATTCGCTCACGGCGAGACATCACCGCCCGTGATTCAACGTGCTGATAGTCTCCTTCTCTGGTGACAACTGGGTCTTGCTTCATGCTATTAGACATTTTCGCCGACCTCCTCCCATTGCTTGGTGAAGCGATATTGGAACATCGTCACCAGGGCAACCAAGATGAAAATGACAATAGTAATGGCGGAGGCATAACCATAATTCGCCCCGCGGTCTGTCCCGAATGCCAGATTATACGTGTAACTGATTAGAATATCTGTATACCCGGCAGGGGTTGGTGTGCCTGGAATGGGCGGATCACCCCGTGTTAATAACTCAATCATTAAGTAGTTGTTGAAGTTAAATGTAAACGATGCGATCAACAACGGACCAACTGTGATGAGCAGCAAGGGCAGGGTGATGTTCCAGAACCGTTGCCAAGGCTTTGCTCCATCTACTGCTGCTGCTTCATATACCTCAGATGGAATTGCCTGAAGCGCACCCGACGTGATTAGCATCATATATGGATACCCAAGCCACAAGTTTACGATGATAATGGCGAGTTTTGCTTGGAAGGGATCTGTAAACCAAGTGAAGCGCACGCCAAAAACCTCTGCGATGGTGGTTGTAATAATCCCGATGTTTTGGTTCAGCATACCTTGCCACACCAAAATGCCGATGACACCAGGAATCGCGTAGGGGATGATCAACAATGAACGGATGATCTTCCTGCCGGGGATGGTGTTGTCGTTGAGGATGATCGCCATAAATAACCCTACAACAAAGGTTGTTAGCACAGAGAGCAGGGCAAAAGTGACCGTCCACACAAAAATATCGATCAATGGCGTTAGTAAATCACTGTCTTCTATAAGCTGACGGAAATTCTGTAAGCCAATGTTAACACGATACCCTGGTGAAAGGTCTGGCGCACCGCGTGCTGCTCCCAGATAATATGTGCCACTGGGGTCACTATCTGGCATTTTGAGCGTTGCTTCATAAATTAACTGACTTAAGCGTGGGTTATCAAAAATTGCCGGGGTGCCACGGAGTTCGGCTAATGCCTCAAGTGCTTCTGGTGATACCCGTTCCAAATCAATACCGGATAAATCGATATTAGGTGCATAGAAATATGCCTCAACAACCTCGTTATAAACCGGACGAACATCGTCGTCATATAAAAAGAGACTGTTGCGTAGATCATCCGGTAAAACCAGGCGAACACGTTCCAAGCCTTCAATGGCAAAGATATTTTCACTGGATGCGATTGTCTCGGCATCAACATCTACGCCACGTGGTAACCGATCCATATCGATGAAAGCATCATGTGCTGCGTTGTATACGTATGTACTTGGGACGTATAGTTTTGTTGCTTCGTTATAGACATAAACATCGCCACTAAGCAGGGCAGGGTCATCTAAAGCAACTGTTGCGAGGTCAATGCCTTCCGGTAATTGTAAGAATGAATTACCGTCAATGAATGCATTTGCCTCAGCGTTATAGACAAACCCTTGTGGTGCATAAACACCTTGATCTTCAAATCGGTCGTATGGAACTAACTCTAACACTTGTTCCAATGATTCAGGGTTGACCTTTTCAAAATCAAACGCAGAGAGGTCTGCCTCAATACCCGATATGTTATAGAACTGGTTTGTAACTTCGTTATAGACATAACCTTGTGGAACATAAATACCAGTGCCGTCATGTCGAGAGAAGATTATGATGCCCTCAACTTCACGCAGTGCCTCAAGGCTCATATTGGTGAGTTCTTCCATATCGACATCAGATGTTGCTGGGTCAATAAACACACCGGCAGTTGCATTGTAAATATAACGTTGGGGAGCAAAGACTTGTTGATCTGGGTAATGTACATACAAAGGTGCACTTGCAACACCGGGAATTGACGGCAGCGATTGGGTTGTTAAATCCACGGCAGCTGTGTTTTGTGGATCACCCAGGTTAACTGCACCAATATCGGCATAGGCTTGTGCTGGTTGATTATAAACCAAGCGCAATTGTAGTGGATCGAAGATACCTGTTTTGTCATTGGCATCATACCAAACAACCTTGGTAAAACCCTCAACAACTAACGGACTAGTTTCTTCTAAGGCACTTAAGTCTTGATTGCTTAGGTTAACTTCTACAGTGGAAATATCAATGAATGCGTCTTCTGTTTCATTAAAGACGTAACGTTGACGGTAAGGTTGCCCGGCGCTGTCAATATCGATCACACCGATTGTTTCACCACCGCTGCCAAAATAGTCAAAATCAATTTGCTGCAAGAAGGTGAGGGCTTGCGAGCGTTCTGCGTTGGTATAAATCAGCTGGAAACCTTCGTATTCTGATGGTGTGCCGTTGATGAATAATGGTTCATCCGGGCGTGCCAGGAATGTGCCGTTTTGAACACCACCATCCAGCCATAACCCAAAACGCTCACCATCCTCTGAGATCAAGATAGTTGTCTCATACGTGGCACCAGTTGTTAAATTAATGGTGACACCTTGCTGCGGATCAAAGACAAATGTACGGTTAAAATCTACCGTCCCGACGCGGAAACCCGCCGTGACACCATCCATCACGAGACCTGCCATATCTTCAGATGGTGTGGTGCGTTCAAATGCTCCGATGCGATCTGGGATAGTTGTTCCACGTGGGAGGTCGATGTTCAGGTTCCGTAAGCTAATGCGATCATCAAGATCAACTTCTCGGATGTTTTCCCCTGGCAGAACAAGCAACGCCACATCAACGTTATTTACACCAGATTGTGTAAGCCAGAAGGCATATTCTCCGGCAGGGTTAACGTAAACGGTTGTATCAAAACTGTTGGAAGAAGAAAATCGCCCGCTACGTTGATCTAACGTTAACCCTTGTTCATAGTCAAAGATATAGCGTGTTTCTAGATCAACGGTGTCAATGAATACCTCATCAAGTGGTGCGGTAAACTCTAATTTTTCAATACCGCGCTCGATGAAAGGCGTGTTATCAAGCAAGGGTGTATAGCCTTCTACAACCGGCGCAGACCCGATAAACAACGGTGCATCAGGGCGTGCGATGATCTCAACACCATCTGGTAGCGTGATGATAAAACCAAAATTTTGCCCATCAGGTGATTGTAAGATGGTTGCTTCCAGAAATTCACCAGACTCCCGGTCATAGAGTCCGCCTTGGGTTGGGTTGAATACATATCGATTCTCTGTTTCAACACTGGCTGGGGTACTCATGGTTAATGTGACCGTTCCGATGGGATCATCGAATGTGATCTCTGTTAAGCCACTGCCAATGCGCCCAATCAATGGTCCAGGTTGTTCTAACACGGTGTAATCCCCAGTAGATGGGAACACCACACCAAGGCTTGCCATATCCACTGCTTGGGGGGCTTCACCAGGTTTAGCAAATAATACCTGACCTGTTGCTGTATTTGTTAGCCAGAGCGCGTATTCGTCTTCGCCTGCACGATATGGTACATAGTCAAACGTGCTAGCATTTTCTGGCACATAACCGCGATCACGAATCAGGTCAATGGCACTATCTTTTGTGAATAAGTGCCCATCGCCATAATTTGTGAAGGCTGTTAACACGGTATAGATCAACGGGTAAATCACTAATAATGTAACCAACATCAAGCCGGGGGTCATCCAACGAAGTGGGGCTAGCCCTGGTACAAGGATGATGATATCTGCGCCAATAGTGATGATGGCGAAGACTAGCCCCAAGCCGATGTTGCCGTCATAAAATAACGAATACGATATAACCAATCCAAATGCGTTTAGCACCATTAACAGAACTAGACGCAGGATTAAACTGAATACACTTGTGTTTGAAAAAGCCAGGCTTCCACCTGGAGACCTGGCTTTCTCGGTTGTTATTGTGCTCATGTCTACAATAATTTAGTAACTTGCGGTAATCACATTGGTACTGCTATCAAACGTGAAGGTTACTTCGGTTTCCTCGCTTAAGGAAAGTGCGATATTCGCACCGTCGCGTTCGCCATCTGCACCGTAATTTACGTCCCAGCCACCATTCAAGGCAACCTTGAATTCATAATCCCCAGCTGGAATGGTGACAACTAATGTATAGGTGCCATCACCGTTGTCGGTCATCAGGGTTGCTTCACAAGCGGGGTCCCAGTCACCTGGGCAACCAACAGCGGCTTGATAGCTGCCGGGTACACCAACGGTTTCGATAACAACTTCCTCATCCATGGCTTCTTCGTCCATGGTTTCTTCTTCCATCGGAGCTTCTGAAGTGCCATTTACACTATCAGAGACGATTTTGTTGTTGTCATCCCAGGTGAAGGTGACTTCTGTGTCTTCTGCCAGTGAGAGAACAATATTTGGACCATCACCAACACCACCAGCTCCGTAATTTTCTGCCCAACCACCGTCCATGGCGATCTTGTATTCATAGTCACCGGCGGGGATGGTTACGGTCAGGGTATAGATGCCGTCGCCCTGATCTTCCATGAATGTGACTTCACAAGCGGGATCCCAATCACCGGGGCAGCCAACTTCACTTTGGTAGCTACCAGGTACACCGATAACACGAGCGTCGGATTGAACCAAGACAATGGCGGCACGGATTTGCTCTGCACCATCAAGGAAGCTCTGGATGGGGTCTTCACCTTGTGAAACCAGTGTCAGTGCATTGCCTGCACCAGCCCAAACAGCCGCCATTTCTTTAATGTTGGGCATGGGGATAGCGTTTTCACCGGCAGCCATAAATCCTGGGATATTCGGGTCTTCGTTAACCACGCCTTCAAACACAGGGAAGCGATCTGCAAGTGCTTGCATTACCTCTTGTGTTGCCAAGAATTCAAACAGGAATTGTTGTGCCAATAGTTGATTTTCACTGAAAGCACTAATCATGAAACCTTGCCCGCCACGGAATGGAATACCGTTGCTTGGGAATGGATCAATGCTGTATTCAAATCCACCGGCTTCTGCGGCTGCGGTCACCCGTTCACTGTGCCACGGTCCAGTGATGAACATGCCCAGATCACCGCTTTCAAACAAGGAGAAAACAACATCATCATTTACGTTCGGGACCATCAACCCTTCACCATACATGGTGCCGTACCATTCTGCTGCGGCTAATCCACCTTCACTATCAAAGCCGACATCAGCCGGGTTGTAGCTGCCATCTTCATTACGCCCAAAGATGTAACCACCAAAGGCGGAATAAATAGGATGGTTGTGATAAGCATCACCTGTTTGAACCAAGAAAGCAAACTTGCCTTCTGCTTGGAGTTCACGGGCGATTTCGGTTACTTCTTCCCAGGTGGCAGGGAGTTCTGGCACCAAGTCCACATTACGGATCAACGCAACGTTTTCAGTTGAATAGGGCAGCCCCCACAATTGACCTTGATAGGTGAACAGTTCCAATGATTCTTCTGTGAACAGTTCTGCTAAATCACCTAGTTCCAGCGGAATGAT
>RFHA01000411.1 GCA_003696565.1 Chloroflexota bacterium | reverse complement strand
CTGGTTACCAACTTGTAATCCCCTCATAACACCTTCTAAACGCCTTGCTTGCAAAATACACATCAGTTCGGTATCTATTCATGGTGTTAATCGACGCATGAGTTGAAACAATAACAACGGGAATAACGTATACCCGTAAAAACAGGGGAATGCATGGTTTTGTGGTTTTTGGATATAACGGCTTTTACAGTGGAGCGCATTCGCCAACATATTTTGCTGGTGATTTGGGTGCTGCTGGGGTTGATTGTCGCGGCGACATTGAGCTTAAGTTTGTCGTTGTATGTGGATGCTGTCTATACAGATTTGTTGACTTCGCGCCTAGATACCCCACCGTATGCCTTTCGCTATCGGTATTTAGGGGCATGGAATGGCAACATTGGGCAGCAAGATGTTGAGCGTGCCAACCTCGCCGCCACAGATTACTTTGTGGCGACAATTGGCTTACCGGTTGAACGTGCGGTGACATATATACGCGGGGGTACATGGACTGCACGCCAAGATAACTTAAACTTAGGGGCGTTTGGTTTAGGTACATTGAAGGGTGCGGACGATCAAATATGGATTAGTGCCGGGGAATGGTCTGATGATATGCCATTAGACGATGACACTGTTGCTGTCTTACTACCGGAGGGGATGTTCTATCGGTTAGGTATTGAGATCGGTGACACCTTTACCGCACAGCGCAGTGGGGGAGAAGCAGTAACCTTCCGTGTAGCAGCTTTTTGGCGATCGATTAACACTAATGACCCTAGTTGGATATTTGTGCCGCGTTTTTTTGATGAGGTGATGCTAGTACAGGAGCCAGATTTTTGGCGATTATTAGCAGACTTTGAGTATCCGGTTGATGAGGCTGCCTGGTTCACTGTGTTTGATGGTAGTGACGTGCGGACATCCGATGTTGATGCGCTTTTGGGCAAGATGGTGGATGCTGGGCGCACGCTAGAGGCAGCTTTGCCAGGTATACGAGAGGACTTAACACCACGCGCAGGGCTAACCGCCTTTAATAAAGAGGTGAATGACCTAACACAACAATTATTTATCATCATTGCGCCGGTTGGGGGCTTGGTGTTGTATTTTGTCTCATTGGTGGCAGGGTTATTAGTGACACGTCAACAACCTGAGGATGTTAAATTGCGCAGCAGGGGAATGAGCCGCGGGGCGGTGTTGTTTGTGCATATGCTGATGTGGCTGATGCTAGCGTTGAGTGCGTTAGGGGTTGCGTTGGTGCTTTCTCCCATCGTGGTTGAACTGGTTGGGCAAACTGCTTCCTTCTTACAGTTTGATGATGTGAGTTCTGTGCCAGATGTGGTGATAACCCAACAAGCTTTGTCAATCGGGTTGAGTACGGTGTTAATCTCAGCCAGCAGCGGCTTGTTTTTAGCGTGGCGTACCACACAACAAAATATCAACACACTGCGACAAGCGCGTTATGGCAAGGCATGGTGGCAGCGGGCATATTTGGATGTGCTACTTTTGATCCCTGCCTTATATGTGTTGTATACACTACAACGAGAGGGCGGGTTTAAGACGCAAGCAGGACAGTCCGCATTTAGTGATCCGCTGGTGTTTATTGGTCCAACGGTGTTTGCATTGGCATTTGCCTTGTTGTTTTTACGGCTGCTGCCAATGCTATTAACATGGATGAGTTGGTTAGTGAGCCTGACCACAGACATCCCCTTATTGATGGCATTACGTGAGATGACTCGCTCCATTGGGCGGTATCGGGGGGCGTTGTTGATGATGGCTTTTACCTTAAGCCTCACGGGATTCACCGCCTCAATGGCGAGCACTTTAGATCAATCGTTGGAGGACACAATTCATTACAGCATTGGGGCGGATTTAGTGTTGATGACCGCTGTGGATGCCCAAACCGAAGACTCGCAGGATGCTAGCGGGCAGGTCACGCAGACCGTTACCGGATATAATGTCCCTCCTATTGAAGCCTTATATGATGTTGAAGGAATCGCTTATGTTTCACGCTTTGGGCGGTATCCAGCACGGTTGACTGTCGGGAATCAACGGTTAGAAGGGCGTGTTATCGGCGTGGATCGCGTATCTTTACCGGCGATTGCCTATTTTCGTGATGATTTTGCAGATCAACCGTTGGCGGATTTGCTTAATCAATTAGCTGGGGAGCGAACGGGGATTATCATTAGCCGCCAAACAGCCGAGGCATACAATTTGATTGTGGGGCAAGAGGTGACATTTGGCGTACAGGCGTTAAACACTTGGTTCGATACCCGTGTGCCGATTGTGGCAGTGGTGGATTACTTCCCCACCTTAGACCCCAATGCAGGGTTTTTTGCCATCACAAATTTAGACCCAATTTTTGAGTTAGTGGGAACGCAGTTGCCACATGATTATTGGTTGCGGCTTGCCCCTGGTTATGATGTAGCGACGGTAAAGGCACATATTGATGAGATTGCGTTTCCGGTTGTGCGTTGGTTGGAGCCACAACAGGCTTTACAGGCAGCACGGGCTGAACCAGCACGGCGCGGCGTACTGGGGTTTTTATCTGTGGGGTTTGTGGCATCGATTTTGTTAACGCTAATTGCTGCGATTATTCAAAGTGTGGCATCATTCCGCGCCCAGGCATCTCAACTTGGGGCATTACGCGCCATGGGGTTGGGCAGTGTATCAATTGCCATTTATGTCTTGATTTTACAGGGGATGATGGCGATCAGTGGTATTTTGAGCGGCACATCAATCGGGGTAACAACCACCATCTTATTTTTACCTTTGCTAGATTTTAGTGGAGGCTTGCCGCCGTATTTAGTGCGAGTAGCATGGGATGAGATCGTGGTCGTATATTCGTTGTTTGCAGCGGTGTTGTTTACGGTCACCATGTTAACAGCGTTATTTTTAAGCCGTCAGCAATTATCTCATATTGTTCGCCTGGGAGATGCCTCCGCATGATGCGGTTTCATAAGGTAACAATATGGATGTTGTTGTTAAGGGTAATAGATGTTTGGATTGGTAAGGAGTCAGCAGTGACAAAATGGATAATCGGAATTAGCTTGGTGCTAGTGTTAAGTGGGTGTGCTGGCACGCCGGAGAATCCCGATTCAACGGGGCAAACGACACAAGCCACAAGTACCCCCGTGCCTATTCCCCCCGTGGCAGAACGTCCAACCGTGACGGTGCAGCGTGGGGATGTGGTGGATGAGATAATCTTCACAGGGCAATGGCTACCGCGGGATCAGCAAGAACTGTCATTTGAGATTGCGGGCAGCTTGCGCTCTGTCTTGGTGCAACGTGGGGATAGCGTTTCTGCTGGGCAGCTTTTGGCGGATTATCAGATTACGGAATTGGAAGACCAACTAGTCACGGCACAGATTGACCTAGAGACAGCCCAGTTGCGGCTAGAAACTGGCACAGAGGGCAGTGCAGATGCAGTGTTAAATGCCCAATTCGCATTGGCAGATGCGAACATCAGCCTGGAAAGCACAACCAATAATGCCCCATGGACTAATCTCGAATCCGCGCGGATCGGTTTAGAAGATGCCCAGCGACGCTTGGATAATGCTCAACGCGCTTATGATAATGCGATTGCTGATCCATCTACACCGGCTTCACAAGTTGATTCGGCTTATCAATCGCTGCAAGATGCACGATCAGCCTTGCGGAGTGCGCAGAATCAGTATTATGCAGCCGCCCAGAGTTTTAATCAGCATCAATATAGCTTGCAACGAGCAGAAAACGCCGTCTTACAACGCGAGATCGACTTGGAACAGGCACAAGCCGGTGCTGGGGTAGACCCAGAACAAGTGCAGGCTGTGCGCCAAGCTCAAATCCGTGTCGATCAGATTTTAGCCGATATTGCACGGTCATCGTTATATGCCCCCTTTGATGGCGTGGTGTTGGAGGTAAATTACCGTCCAGGGGATCAGGTCGGGGCGTTCAATACAGTTATGACGTTAGCTATCCCTGAACCTAAAGAGGTCGTCGCTAATTTGAGCTTTAATGACATACAGACCTTAGATGTTGGGATGCTAGGCGTGTGTCAGTTGGTGAATCGTGCAGAAACAGCCGTGCAATGCGTTGTGCGCGCCAAGCCATTTACTAGCACGGATGCCGATCAAACGGTGCGGGTTGCTGCGGATTTACAAGGTGATTTGCAACTTGGGCAATTGGTTGAGGTTATCATGCCCTTAGAAACGCGGCAAAACGTGCTTTGGTTGCCTCCTCGTGCCATTCGCACGCTACAAAATCGGACGTTTGTTGTTGTCCGTACCCCAGACGGTGACCGTGTTGTAGATATTGAGCTTGGTTTGCAAACAGCGGATCGGGTGGAAATCATCACGGATCAGTTACAAGAAGGAGATGTGATTGTTGTGCCATAGGGTGATGATTGGGTTGGATAGGCAGAATGTATATTAATTGCAAGCAGGTAGTCAAGGCATATCGCGTTGGTGGGCATGAGATTGTCGCACTGCGTGGGATTGATTTTACAATGGCGCAAGGTGAGATGGTTGCCATCATTGGACCCAGCGGGGCAGGTAAAAGTTCGTTGATGAATTTGCTCGGCGGGTTAGATACGCCAACAGCCGGTAAGCTGACTGTAAACGGGCAAGATTTATTAGCGATGAACGGGCGTAAACTGGCTGAGTATCGCCTCAGGCAAGTGGGGTTTGTTTGGCAGCAGGTGGAACGCAATTTGTTCCCGCATCGTACTGCCTTGGCAAACGTAACCCTACCCATGATGTTAGCAGGGGTGCCGGTTTGGCGGCGGCGTAAACGCGCGTGTGAGCTGTTAGATGCTGTTGGGTTAACAGAACATATGCATAAAAAACCCGCACAGCTTTCTGGAGGGCAGCAGCAACGTATTGCTATTGCCGTAGCGTTGGCGAATCAACCTCAGCTCTTATTGGCAGATGAGCCAACTGGTGCCCTAGACCGCCAGACCGCTGTACAGATCATGGATTTAATAACAGAACTGCGCGCGGCTTATGGGTTAACTGTTTTGATGGTAACCCATGATATGGCGATGGCGGCATATGCTGATCGTGTCTTGACTCTGCGGGATGGTGCATTAGGGCAGGATTTGACCAATTTCCAAGACCCCGCTGGCTCAAAAGTCGATGACCAGGGGCGGATTCGATTACCGTCTGCCGTCAAGTCGTATCTAGAGGGTGCAGATCGAATCGCGGTAGAAATCCGCCCGGAAGGTGTCTTACTTCGCCCAGAAGTCGATGAAGATGATGATACGCAGCTGATGCTACAAGATATGCTGCTCCAGCGAGATAAGAAGGGGTGGTTAAGGCGTATTTTGCGGCGGGGCAAGACGCATAAACAGGGTGAGTCTGAATAATAAGCGTGTGAATAAATGATGAATTACAGCGGTGAAATTGTTAAAGCAGAACAGGTCAAGCGGTCGTTTGGCAGTGTAGATGTCTTGCGCGGCGTGGATTTGTGTGTACAAGCTGGCGAATTGATCGGGCTATATGGACCTTCTGGCAGTGGTAAAACCACACTGCTCAATTTGATTGGCATGTTGGACCGTCCAACTAGTGGCACAATTCTCTTACAGGGTATGGATGTTGTTGCCATGACTGAAAGAAAGCGCACCAAGCTCCGCCGGGAAAAGATCGGCTTTATCTTTCAGAATTATACGTTAATGCCAACATATACAGCGGCGGAAAATATTGATCTGGCGTTGCGCTTGCCACGGTTAGGCATTTTTGAAAGACGGCGACGAATTAAAGCTGCTTTGCACGCGGTGGGGTTAAGCGCATGGTCAGCTCATCTGCCCGATCAGCTTTCCGGCGGGCAACGCCAACGTGTGGCGATCGCACGGGCATTAGCGTTGAATCCCCCGCTGATTTTAGCCGATGAACCCACAAGCGGCTTAGATACACGCACTGCGCGCCGCATGATGGGCTTATTCAAAGGAATTGCGCGGGAACAAGGTACAGCGTTTTTAATTGTCTCTCACGATCCTGTTGTAACCGAATTTGTGGATTCAGCTTATGACTTGATTGACGGACAAGTATGTTTAAGAGGAGGACAAGACTGATGAAAGGCATGAAATACATGGCAGGAGCGGCATTTATCTTGGTGAGTTTGTTGATTTTCACTGTGTTGACAATCATCAACTTGCAAATAAACAGTACGCGAATACAACAGCAAGAATTAATGCAACAACCGATAAACGACCAGCAGCAAGACATCCCGCCTAGCACACCATTAGCGACTGTAACACCCCGTGCAACCTTGCGCCCACCACCCACATTTGAACCACCAACCCCCACCCGCCAACCAACCCTATCCCCAACACCGACTGAATTCCCGACATTGGTTATTGAGGTGGATACCAGTCAAATCCGTGGGTTAGAAACAGAAATCCCAACAGAAGAAGCCTGCCAACCACGCCGAGATTGGCAATTGATTTATGAGGTACAGGCGTTTGATACGCTGGAAAAAATCGCTAATCAATATGGGACAAATGCCTGGGCACTTGCGGAAGCAAACTGTATTGCGGATATGAATGTGATTAGTATTGGGCAGCGGTTGCGCGTGCCAGGGGATGCACATCCGACCGTCCCTCAATATGTGTGTGATCCGTGGGAAGTGCTTACACCGATGGATTGGGCATATAATGTAGATGGGATGGGCATGGTCACCTTTAATTGGCGCGGTCCACGCTCAGAGCGATATTTAGTGCGGGTGTTTGATGCCAATGGAACCGTGGTGTTTGAACGCACACAAGACCGTGCGCAGAATATGACGGTTAACTTTGCGCTAGATTTGCCTTCTGCAGAGGGGCAATATACCTGGTATGTCTATCCTCTGGATCTGAACTTCCAACAAATTCCATGTAGAGAAGGCGGACCTTGGCATTTCCATAAATCAGAGGGTCCCCCCGGAAGCTAGATCATCCCTTTAAAATAGAACCACCTTTTTGCCCTCATCTCAATCTCGTTATAGACAAAACACCCAATGAGGGCAATCTTAGACCTCTTGTTTTTGTCTCTTTTGTCAAATCCTGCAACTTTTAATAACAAATAACGTATTTGATGATGACTGGATATCTTATGCAATTCCATATCGTTATTGTCCAGTCTAAGCCCCCTATGTCATTGTAACTGACAAAATTCTGATTAGGGTATTGTGTTCTCTAGATAATCTCAAGAGGTGATAAGATGAAACAATACCGTTGGTTTTTGATGATTGCAGTTCTTTGTTATATAACTATATTCTCTCCTGTGTCTGCACAGCCACCCAGTATCATAACCATAACTGCCCCAGAATATTTGAGCGATATATTTGAGGATATGATCATCCCCGCTTTTGAAGCAGAGAACCCGGATATTCAAGTTGAATTTGTTTTAACTGAGCATCACTATGGCAGCGCGTTGATTGATATTGAAAACGGTAGATATTTTGATGACGTGGCGGCGTATGCTTCTAGCGCAGATGTATTGTACGTGGCAGATTATAATCTGTCATCGTATGCAACTTATGGTGGGTTTTTCTTAGACCTATCGCCATTGGTGAACGCAGACAGCAGTTTGATGCCTGAAGATTTTTATCCTGGGGCATGGCAGGCATTCCAATGGGATGGCGGGATTTGGGCATTACCATATCGAATTAATGTAGAGGTGTTAGTTTATAACCAAGATATGTTTGATGCTGCTGGGGTGCCATATCCTGATGAGTCTTGGCGATTAGCTGATTTTATCCAAGCTGCAGAGGCTTTCCATATTTACAACAGCGATGGTGAAGTTGAGTTTTCACCGCTTTTTACCCTGAACCCTCTGTTGTTAATATATGCTGAAGTAGGTGAGGACGCTATTGATACGTCTGTCATTCCCAGCGTGCCAGATTATTCTAACCCGCGCTTGATAGCAGCATTAGAGATGTGGAATCAGTATTGGCGTGCATATGATTTTGCAGAATTTAGAAGTTACTCGTTAGATCAAACACCCATGTCTATTAGTTATCCCTATCAGTTGCTGAACCAGGCGAATAGCGATACAAACACTAATTGGCGTGTTGCACTGTTGCCAGGTGGGATAGCAGGGTTACGTGCAGAAGGGTTTGCGATTAGCCGAGGAACAGCTTATCCAGAAGCAGCTTATCGGTTAGCAAGTTTTTTAACACGTAACCAGGATTTGCTGCGTTATAGCATTATCCCTGGGAGTCGTTCTGCACGGCGCAGCCTAGCTTATGAAAGCACGGAAAATTTCTTTTCTGGTGATATGGCATTTGAGCCAGAAGTTCAGGCAGTATTAGATCAAGCATTAGAAAACGCTGTTCCCCCCAGCCAATTACGTTTTATGGATGTCGTCTATTCGCTCAATAGTGGGGGGGCTGATGTTTTAATGATGTTGGATGAGTATAAACAACGTGTGATAGCTGCGTTGGAAGAAGCAGAGGCTCAACAAGGCAGACAACTCATAGTGCAGATGCCAGAAATTCGCACCACATTATCCCCTGGGCAGGTCATTTTAAAGTTTGGGATGAATAACGGATTTATGGATGAACAAGATAATTGGCGTGATGTGGTGGATGAGTTTGTGATGACACATCCCAACATTGTCGATATTGATTTTGATGACTCTATCTACAGTGGTGGTGGCAGCATAGCTGAACAGCTGGATTGTTATTATGAGAGCCGTGCATTAGTTGGATTAGCTGTGCCACCATCTGGCATTTTAGCATTAAACCCGTTGATGGACGCTGACCCAGACTTTTCACCTGAACATTTTTTGCCCGGGGTGTTAGAACAGGTTCAATTTGATGGGATGAATTACGCATACCCATTAACAGTACAACCGGTGATGATGTGGATTAACGAGGCAAAGTTTGAAGAAGCTGGCTTGCCAATCCCCGATGTAGATTGGACAGTTAACGATTTTACAAACACACTAATAACTTTAGGTAATCTACGGTCTGATCCTGAACAGCCGGTTGTGTATGATGAAGCATATGGGGTGAACTCTTTATTGATGTTGTTTGCGGCATATGGTGGCGTACCAATTGACTATCAAACAGACCCGCCAACGTATAACTTAACAACCCCACAAAACCTAGAAGCGATGCGGCAAGTGATCAACTATATTCGTGAGCAAAACCTGATAACCTATAATGGTTTGCTTGAATTTCAGAATAGCACGGTATCATACTTCCCGCCACATGAGCGATATATTGTTATTGATGTCTTGTCTAACTTTAGTCCCTATTTAGGTAATCGAAATCCAGAAATGAGATTGCGCCCTGTGCCGTTCCCTACTGGCGATTTGATCCCTGTATCTTATTTGGTAGGGTCAGCGATGATTAGCAATGAGTCGTTGAATATTGAAGGATGTTATGAATGGATCAAGACAATGGCAAGACATCCTGAAAGATTTGCAGGGATGCCAGTAGATACCAGACAGTTAGATAACCCTGCATTAGAAGCAACGCAAGGGGCAGATATGGTGACGTTTTATCGTCAATTGGTCAATGTATGGAACCAACCCAATGTTATTGTGTTGCCAGGTCCAAATGGTTTTGTACCAAGCTCAACATTAGGTGCATGGCTTGAGCCATATTTCTTTTATGCCGCCTTAGACCATGTCATTTTAGATGGGACTGATTTAGAGACAGAAATGGCACAAGCCGAGGAAAATATCGCCGCGTATCGAGATTGCATCCGTGGGATTGACGAGCTGAGCGCAGGAGAATTAGAAGCCCTATCACAAGCTGATGAGCAAAGCATGATCGATTATCTGCGGCAATACGTTGATTGTGCGGTCAACATACTGCCAGATTTGAGAGAACAATTTAGCTTCTTCTATCAATAACTGGTTTTGAAGCGTTTGCGACGCTGACGCGCCTGTGCCGGCATGGCATAATTTTGAATCGTAGTGCTGGCGTGGCTGTGCCCTAGCTGCGCCTGCACATCTGGCACCGGGAAACTTTGCGCCAATAAATCCGTCCCCAGTGTGCGGCGGGCATCATGCGGGGTAAACGTTACACCGCATTGCTGGGCGGTGTGTTCAACGATCTGGTTGATGGCACGCACGTTGACCGGCTTGTCTTTGCCGGGTTTATCCCCTTTACGAATTGAACAAAAAACAAATTCACGGTTTTGATTGGTGGCAGCGTGGAGTGCAGCTTGATAAGCGCGCAGGGCATGAACTGCTGTGTCCTCTTGCCCAGTGATGATAGAGACTTCACGGAATTTATCCCCTTTGCCATGCCGGACTCGGATAATCCCCGTATCCAGTTCTAGGTCTGCCCAGCGGAGCATTCTCACCTCTGCGCGGCGTAAACCCGTGTAGAACAACACAGCCAGTAACGCACGGTTACGACGATGTATCAGCTTATCTTCCTGCCACACATCCAAAACTCGCATCACTTGGTGATGATTCAAAACACGCCGTTCTCTTTCTTTGCCACCTGCATTTTGTTCTGGGGTTTGCATCAGACGTAAGGCTTCATAAACGGCACGGAATTGCGGATAGTTTGGATCAAGTGCCAGGGTGCGGGCGAGTTTCCGTAAAGCCGCAAGGTGTCTTTGCCGCGTGCGCTTTGTAACAGGCTGTGAGATAAGAAAATCTTGCACATGGTGCGGTCGTAAATCTAACGGATGCAGACGATGATTCATACAAAAATCCGCCCATAAGTCAAAAGTGCGCTGGTAGGTCTCTGCGCTGCTGCTCGCAACTGTGCCAAGGGTGAACTGAATGATTGCATCGAAGTTAGGCAGGGGCGTGGCTGAAACAAGGGGGTGATTTGCCATACGTTGTTATATCCCAAAATATGTTGTGAGTTTGTTTCTCTTGTGTATATTTAGTTTAACATAGTCTGTTTAAGACGGGGATAGATAGATCGTTCATAGCCACCTGTGGAGGCTTTTGCCAAATCCTCAACCTATCACCTAATAACCACTTGCAAGCAGATAATCCGGTTGATTTTGAATACATTCGTCTTATAATCAAGTAAATCGTTTTACTTAAAGGGTTCATCATGATAAAAGCACTAATTTTTGATCTAGACGGGGTTATTACAGATACGGCAGAGTTTCATTATTTGAGCTGGAAGCGGCTTGCCGATGAAGAAAACTTATCTTTTACACGGGAAGATAACGAAAAACTGCGCGGCGTTTCTCGTCGTCAGAGCTTGGAGCTGATTTTGAAAGGGCGGCAAATTTCTGAAGATACTGCGCAAGACTGGATGGCACGCAAAAATCGTTATTATCAGAGCTATTTAGAAACAGTGACACCAGCCGATCGCTTGCCAGGGGTGACGGAATTTTTAACAGAAGCGCGTGAATTAGGCTTAAAATTGGCGATTGGTTCTGCCAGCCGCAATGCCAAAACAGTGTTAGAGCGTTTGGATTTGTTAGATGTGTTCGATGTTGTGGGGGATGGATATGCCGTGGTGAATACTAAACCGGCACCAGATTTATTTGTGTGGGTAGCAGGTGGATTAGGAATCCGTGTGGTGGAAGGCGTGGTGTTTGAAGATGCTGAGGCAGGGGTGGATGCCGCCTTACAAGCGGGATTTTGGGCGGTGGGCATCGGTCGCTCTAAGGTTGACCATGCCCACTTGCATTTACCAAATTTGGACGGCGTAAAAGTCAGCGAGGTGCTGGCGCATTTGGCGGAATTAGACTCGACTCACGGATGATCAGTTCCGGTTTAAATAGCTTGTTTTGAGGGATGCAATCTTTATTTTGGATGCGCTCGTGGAGCATTTTGATGAGTGCAGTGCTGATCTCCCGCAAGGGTTGGCGCAATGTCGTTAAACCCGGACGGGTGAATTTGCTAACGGGCGCATCATCAAAGCCCACTACCGCCATTGGTGGCATTTTATTCCGTTCTAGCCCGCGCATGAGAGAGATCGCATCATAATCACTGACAACAAATGCCGCCGTGAGGTTATGGGGTTTCCACTGC
Organism: Chloroflexota bacterium; assembly: GCA_003696565.1. GTDB lineage: Bacteria > Chloroflexota > Anaerolineae > Aggregatilineales > Phototrophicaceae > DAOTWY01. The sequence goes on along the minus strand of RFHA01000411.1, from coordinate 5,642 downwards.
GCTAATACGGATTCGATGGTTTCTGTTTTGTAATCGGTACGGGCGATATAATCTTTATCAACCGGCAACCCAGCGTTCTCCATGGCTTCTAGGTAGCCTTGTAGACGATCATCACCAGTGAGTGCAGCATACGACCAACCCAAAAAACCGATGCGTTCGTGCCCTTGTTGGATCAAATGCTCAACCGCTTGCTTGGCACCATCACGCCCATCAGTATCTACCCAACAATATTCCCAGTCGTTCGCCGTCCGCCCAAAGGTGACGAATGGAAAATTTTCATCAATCAAAAAGCGAACACGTGGGTCGTTGGTCTCGGTTTCTGCTAACACAAAGCCATCGACACGACGGGAGCGAATTAAATCCTCATACACACGGATTGGGTTATCTCCGGGGTGGGTAAATGTTAGCACATGATAGTCTTGTTGCTCGGCGGCGTGTGCCAGGTGATAGATAAATTGATCTAAAACAGGGCTGGGTTCTCCACCGGGGGCTTTATGCCAGGCATAACCGATCAAGCCGGTGCGGCTAGCTTGTAAATTGCGCGCGTTAATATTTGGACGATACCCAAGCCGTTGAGCGACTTCTAAAACATGCTCGCGGGTGGTTTCACTAACCATACCCGTTTTATTGTTCAGAACATATGACACTGTTGCAATAGAAACGCCAGCAGCCCGTGCGACATCCTTAATTGTTGGCATTTATCCCTCTCCTAAATGTGTGGTGTGTTACTTAAAAATTATACGGGATTTAAGTTTGGCATTCTACCGTTGTTTACTCAATGTTATGCCGGATGATCTCCTGTGGAGTGGGTTGTGGGTCTGGCTCATCTGGCGCGCGGCGCATCAGCCATGCTTTGAATTGATGCCAAGTCCCCACAATGCCATAAGGGAATACTAACACCACGACGATAAAGATGACCCCAGTAATCAGCTCCCAATTTTCGCCGATGACAAAACTGCCGATGGCGGTTTCATCGTCACGGAAAACCGTGTTGGCGATGTGCAAACTGCCGGAGCCAATGACCGGACCCGTAAAAGTCCCTACGCCCCCGATGATCGTCATCAATAATGCATTGACTGTATACCCCACGCCGAACTGTTCCGGTCCTAGCTTTTTGGTCTCAATGGCGTAAAGCATCCCCGCTATGCCAGCTAACATGCTGGAAACAGAAATCGCCAGTAGTTTATAAGTGAGCGTATTAAAACCGATGGCTTTGGCGCGTTCTTCATTTTCACGGATTGCCTTAAAGACTGCCCCCGTTGGCGAATTGACCAAGCGGCGGATAAACAAGAAACTGAACACGAACACAAATAGAGCAACATAGTACAGATTCAGCCGGCTGCGGGTAGGATCAAGCCAATCTGGTATACCGCCCTGGCTGATAGAAAAGCCATCATCCCCTTTGGTGAGCTGCCAGCTTTCGATAAAAATAAAGACCGCTTCTGCAATGGCGAGCGTAAAAATAGCAAAATATACCCCGCGCAAACGCAGTGATACCAAACCAATCAAAAACCCCGTCACACCACATATCACTAGCGTTACCAATAACCCAACTAACAAGCCCTCATTTGATCCAATGTCCGTATATTCCCACAGCAAGCCCATCGTATAGGCACCAATGCCGAAGAACATCGCATGACCAAAGGAGATCACCCCTGTAAACCCGAACATCAAATTGTAGCTCATCACGAAAATTGCCAACACAAAAACTTGAATAAAGGTCAGCATCCAATCCGCGGAAAGTCCGCTAGCGATAAATGTCGGGTTGGTGCGTCCTCGTTGGATAGGGAACGGGCTGGAGTTGGTATACCAACCAATCATATGCGGCAGTAAGATCAGTAAAATCAACACCAAAATCAACATCCGATTTTGCTGAATCGTTTGCACCGCGAAGCGAACCCGTTGGGTAGGGGTGGCATGGTTACGCGGGATAAACACCTGTAAAATCAACCCGATACTTGCCAATAACGCTAACCAAAAACCCATCCCCATAAAGCCAATGACATCCACTGCGTTGTGGCGGTTATTGGCAAAAAAGGTCATGAAATAGATCAAACCTAATATGCCCGCCCCAGCTGTCACAATGGCGGCAAGTTCGCGCGTGGTGGAATCTGCCAGTGCCCATAAGCCGAATAGCAAGGCTAATATCCCAGCGATCAAGACTAAGTTAGGGTCTGCAACCACCTGCTCGATGTTGCTCACCAAGGTTTGCGCGCCTATCGTCTCACTAAATAGATCAACAAATAAATCACGCTCAAAATCCACTACAGGTTGATCCAATAAAAAGCGCGCGCCTGTGGTGCTAATAGATGTCCCGTTGATATGAAGATGCATCCACGGCATAAACAAAAACGCAACAAGCATCAACGCAGCAAGTAGTAGAATGGCAAAATCCGGCGGGGAAAATTTGTTGGTGTCCGTCATCGTTAACGTTCCTCTCCAAATAAGCCTTTGGGGCGTAAAAGCAACACTAAGGCAAGCATTAACATGGGGGTTAGATCACCCCACACAGCACCAATGTTATAACTGATGCTAAAGCGTTCCATCGCCACCCAAGCCAAGCCGACGATAATACTGGCGACAGCTGTCCCTTCATAACTACCTAAGCCGCCCAGCACGATCACGGCAATAGCACCCAATAAATATAAATTACCCAAGCCGATATGAACTTGTAAAAAGGGTGCTGCCACTGCGCCGCCGAATGCTGCGACTGCACAGCCAATGGTGAAAACAAATGTAAATACGGCGCGGACGTTGATGCCAAGCGCACGCACCATTTCCGGGTCTTCTACCCCAGCGCGGATAATAATGCCGATGCGCGTACGACGCAGCATGAGGGAGATCAGCACAATTAGGACGATCCCCATGATGATGATAAACACGCGATACCATTCAAATGTCGTGCCGAATAAATTGAATTTATTGGCTTGGAAGATGGTGTCTTCTCGCCAGGTATAAGGGACGGTTTTCCATATAAATTTAATGCCTTCCAGGAATACCAAAGATGCCCCAAAAGTCAAAACCAACTGGAACAAAGGACGATCATACAGCGGACGCAGGAAAAACCGCTCTAAAATATAACCCAAAACACCGCCAACAATTACCGCGAAAAGAATCGAGACAAAGAACCGCAGGGTAGGGTCTGCAATGCTTTCCCCAAATGTCAAAGAACCTGCATCTGGGTGCTGAAAATCATAAGCCAGGTATGCCCCGAGCATGAAATAGCCACCCTGAGCAAAGTTGAGGATGTCCATCAGCCCAAATATCAGAGACAAGCCCGCCGCTACTAAGAACAAGAGCATGGCGCGTAGCATTCCATTTAATAATGTAGAACTAAATGAGCCGATATTGAACTCTGACGCAACTAAAGCAAAGATAAAGATCGCGCCGAGCATCCAACTAATGAGTTGCCAGGTGGGGTCACGCATGGTTTTTTGTAAAATATTTTGCATGAGTCAATCCTTTATGCCACGCCCAAATACCGTTTGATGACATCCGGGTTTTTGATGAGGTCTGCCATATCGCCACTCATAACACTATGCCCATCATCAATAATGACGTAACGATCCGCCAGCCGACTAGCAACGCGGAAGTTTTGTTCTACCAGTAGCACTGTTTTATGTTTGGCAAGTTGCTTAATAGCCGCCATCAGTTGATCAATAATGACAGGGGCAAGCCCTTCACTGGGTTCATCAATCAACAGCAAATCATTATCCGGCACAAGTGCGCGAGCGATCGCGAGCATCTGTTGCTGCCCACCGGAAAGATTGCCTCCCGGCAAATCAATAAGGCGTTGCAAATCTGGAAAGAGATCAAAGATAAATTGTTGGTTACGCTCAAGGTCACCGCGCTTACGGGCAGCTATCTCTAAGTTTTCTCGCACGGTTAATTCTTTGAAAATTGCACGGTGTTCGGGCACATAGCCGATGCCGCTAGCCGCGATTTCGTGGGCGGTGGCGTGTGTGATATTGCGCCCGTTATAAAAAATTGACCCACTGCGTGGGTTGTTCAAACCGATGATGCTGCGTAGAGTGGTGGTTTTCCCCGCACCATTACGCCCTAAAATCACCGTAATGCTACCCCGGGGCACTTCCAACGATACGCCCTCTAAAATATGAAACTGCCCGATGAACGTGTGAATATCACGCACTTCTAAGATGTTATTTGAATGCATTTGTGCCACACCCCGCCAGCGGAACCCATCTAACGGGTGAGGGGGGCGGTCACTTTGCCGAAAGCGATACGGTAACAATAACCAAAACACCAATAACCCCGGTACACTGCCGATAATCCCAACAATCAAACCTATGATTAACCCATCTAGCGGTTTTTGGTTGAGGTTACGATACACTGTTGGCGTAATCAACACGGCGAGGGTTGCCCCGACTGCCGCCCATATGATCAACATAGCCATAAATCCTTTTTTGTTTAGCTAATTGATGCACACAAAATTGCTTTAATCATCATATAACGTACCCAAATAAACATCCTGCACTGTTTGATTAGCGGCGATTTCTGCCGGGGTACCTTGCGCTAATAATTGACCATAATTCATGACCGTGATTTGATCACAGATACCCATAACGACATTCATGTTGTGTTCAACCAGCACAATCGTTTTATTCCCTTGTTCACGGATCATCTGGATCGTCTCTATCAATTCCGGCACTTGTTCGGATGCCATGCCTGCCGTCGGTTCATCTAATAACAAAACCTCTGGGTCGGGTGCCAGCAGAATAGCCAATTCCAGCTTACGCTTACCGCCATGTGGTAAAACACTTGCCGGTAACATGGCGACATCCAATAAACCAACAATCTCCAAAACATGATAGGCACGGCGGATGAAATTTTGATAGTAGTTCGCGTGACGATAAAACCGAAAGTTGACATGGCTAAGAGCCTGCACTGCCAAGCGAACGTTTTCCAATACGGTCAGGTTTGGGAAGATATTAGTGATCTGAAAAGACCGCCCAATGCCAAGATGCGCACGGCGGTGAATCGGCATATTGGTGATGTCTTGCCCTTTGAAAATCACTTGCCCAGCAGTTGGCTGATACTTCCCTGTTAGAAGATTGAAAAACGTGGTTTTACCTGCGCCATTTGGACCGATGATGGCGTGCGTACTGCCTGGTTGGATTTGTACAGACATATCCGCAACCGCAACAAGCCCACCGAATTCTTTTCGTAAATTTTTAGTTTCTAGGATCATAGTTGTTTATGACTTGTTTTCTATTGATTGAAAGAGGGGAGGGATACTCCCCTCAGCATAGCAGGCTTAGAACGGCTTATTCACCTGCTTCTTCTGCTAAAACTTCTGCCACATATTCATAGAACTCGGCATCGCCTTCACAGCGTTGTGCAAAATCGCCTGGCAATAAGCAGGGCGGCGCGCCTTCTAATACCCCCACTTCACCCACCAGATCATAAAAGGCATATTCTGGGCTATCAGTGTTGGCGATCTGAATCAGATAGACCGGTGTCAGGGCTTGGTGATCCGATGGGCGGATGAACACCCAACCCTTCGGGCTTTCAAACGCTAATCCTTCTAAGGCAGGAATCATGAACTCCGGCAGTGTCCCTTCTACCAAGCTCGCACCATCTTCTAATGCGGCTTGTGTAGCATCTTCCACCCCGATGGTCAG
>RFHA01000410.1 GCA_003696565.1 Chloroflexota bacterium | reverse complement strand
TGTCACCGCTCATTAAAAGTGCGCCAGGGAGGCTCATTAAAAGTGCGCCACTTGAAAAAATCTTAAACTGGCTTCCCCAAACGGAAGCATTATGTATCAAGTGGCTATGTACACAACCATCCAGACCTTATTATCCCAAGGCAAAAGCGATCGATGGATCGCCCAACATTTAAGCATTAACCGCCGGACAGTGAAAAAGATCCGGGAGGATCTGGCCATGGGTCTTTCGGGGCCCGAGGTGCAGGAGCGACCGAAGAAATTAACGAATTATGAGGAGGTGATCAAGGGGTTGCTGAAAAAGGGACTGAGTGGGCAATTGATCTGGGAGGAGTTAGTAACTGAACATGATGTGGCTGTATCCTATGCCACGGTCAAGCGCTATGTTCGTACTGTTCGCCCCAGCTTAAGTAATGCCTACGTTCCGATTCTGACCGACCCCGGTGAAGAAGCCCAGGTAGACTTCGGAGAGTTGGGCTACTTCGGTAGTGGAGAGAAGCGCGTTCGGGTGTGGGTATTCTGCATGATCCTTTCTTACAGCCGGTATGCCTACTATGAAATAGTTACCGATCAGCGGGTAGAGACCTTTATCCGATGTCATATCCACGCCTTTGAGTTTTTCGGGGGCGTCCCGCACAGTATCAAGCTGGACAATTTGAAAGCCGGGGTGATCCATCCGGATTTTTATCAGCCGGAACTCCAGGCACAATACGCGGACTTTTTGGCTCATTATGGCAGCATCGGTATGCCGGCCCGGGTGGCCTATCCGGAGGAAAAAGGGAATGTGGAATCGGGGGTGAAGTATGTCAAAGGTAATTTTCTACCCAGATTCCGCCCCCGCATTTACGCCAACCTTCCTGAGGCCTTGCGACAATGGACCCGGGAGATCTGCAATAAGCGCCTGCATGGAACGACACGAAAAGTTCCCCAAGGGGTATTTGAGGCAGAGGAGAAGGCTACCCTCTTATCCTTACCCGCAGAGCGGTATGAGATCTACCGCATCGAAAAACGCAAGGTCAACCGCGTAGGCCACATCACCTTTCAAGGCAACTATTACTCGGTTCCCTATATCTACCTGGGCCAACGGCTCATCGTCCAAAGCAACGGAAAACTGCTTCGGGTTTTTGAGGGACTTGAAGAAGTTGCCTTACATCCCCTGGCCTCGGGAAAAGGCCAATACATTACCCGCGAAGAACACAAACCGCCCCATAAACGCCACAAAAGCCGCTGTTGGTATCTCGAAGAGCTCCAGCAGATCGGCCCCGATGCCGAGGCATTTTTTGAAGCCCTCGAAGCCAAAGAGCCCCGACATTGGCAAGCCAAGATCCGGGGGATTATCCACTTAACCCAGCAATATGAATCCGAAGTAGTCAACCTGGCCTGCAGACGCGCCCTGCATTACCAGGCCTTGACTTACCTGGCAGTGAAGAACATCTGCCAAAAAGGGCTCTATCAATGGCAAGAGCAAGAACCCCTGGATAACTTAGGTGGCTATGGCCAGGAACTTCAGCAATATGATCAACTCGATTTTCAATATACCTAATCATTCCCACTATGCAAGCAATCAAAGAAAAGCTCAAAAAACTGCGCCTCTCCGGGGCCCTGGCCGTGCTGGAAAGTCATAACCAACTGGCCCTGGCAGAACAGCTCTCCTACCTGGAGTTTTTGGACCTGCTACTGGAAAACGAACAAGCCCATCGCCAGGCTTCCTCTTATCAAAGACGGCTGAAAAGTTCCAAACTCTCAGCACAAAAACGGCTCGATAATTATGACTTTGATTATCAGCCCCAACTCCCCAGGAAGCAAATCCGACAACTGGCCAGCGCTCAGTTTATCGCTCAGGGGGTAAATGTCATCTTAATGGGAAAACCCGGTGTTGGGAAAACCCACCTGGCTAATGCCATCGGACTTGAAGCCCTCAAACACAATTACACCGTGCGCTTTACACACGCCCATCAGCTCATCAACCAACTCCATACCGCCAGGGCTGATGGCGCCTACCGCAATTTGATGAACCGGCTCCTCAAAACCGATCTCTTGATCATTGATGAACTCGGATTTAGAAAATTACCCCCACAGGGAGTCGATGACTTCTTTGAAATTATTCGCCAGCGCTATGAACAAAAGTCCATCATCATTACCTCCAACACAACCTTTGAAGACTGGGGACAGATCTTGGGCGATCCCGTCCTGGCATCTGCCATTATCGACCGATTGCTACATCATGCCCAGGTCTTCAAGATTACCGGTGAGAGTTATCGAATTAAAAATTTTAAACGTGAGTAAGCCTAATTTTTTTTACCTTCACCTGGCGCACTTTTAGTGAGCCTGTGTGGCGCACTTTTAGTGAGCGGTGACA
>RFHA01000409.1 GCA_003696565.1 Chloroflexota bacterium | reverse complement strand
GAATGAAATCCATCCGCTGTAATTGCGAGCGCGCCGCTGATAATCCCCACACCAATTTTGCCAAAAGCGACGGTTAAATTGAGTATCAGTGTGATAACCAGCACGCGCCGAACTTGTCTTGTGGTCTCCATCGTTTGATTCCTAATGATGTTTGCTTATCTTTCAGCTTAATATCATTGGGGCGTGTTTGGCAATCTTATAAAAAATGATTAGATAAGCCTTAAATCTTTGTGTTAAAATCAAAGTTTGAATGCATTAACAATGGGATCGTTCATGACAGAGACATATGTTGTAACAGGTGGGGCGGGTTTCATCGGTTCACATTTAGCAGCACGCTTATTACAAGATGGGCACACCGTCCGCGTGATTGATAACCTATTAACTGGCAAACGTGATAACTTGGCTTATTTGGAATCGCTAGGGGGGGATTATAGGTTTTATGAAGTCAGCATTACGGATTTGGATGCTCTACGCCCAATTTTTGAAGGGGTAGATTATGTATTACACCAGGCGGCGTTACCATCTGTCCCGCGTAGTGTGGCGAACCCATTAGAGACACATTTGCATTGTGTGACGGGGACGTTGCATGTGTTGCTTGCTGCAAGAGATGCCGGGGTGAAGCGGGTGGTGTTGGCGGCTTCTTCATCCGCTTATGGCGATGTGGAAGGGGAGTTCAAAACCGAAGATATGCCCCCGCGTCCTAAATCACCTTATGGTGTTGCTAAGCTAGCCGGCGAATATTATGCACAGGCGTTTACAGAAGTATATGGATTAGAGACGGTTAGCCTGCGCTATTTTAACGTTTTTGGACCCCGCCAAGACCCGCAATCACAATATGCAGCGGTCATCCCTAAATTTATTACCATGATGCTGCGCGGCGAAAACCCAACGATCTATGGTGACGGGCGGCATTCACGTGATTTTACATACATTGATAATGTGGTGCATGGTAATCTATTGGCAGCTAAAACCCCAGGGATTGGCGGTACCATGATGAACCTAGCAACTGGTGGGCGGGTTTCGCTGCTAGAATTAGTGCAGAAGATTAATACACTGCTTGGTACAGATATACCACCGGTTCATTTGCCAGAACGGGAGGGGGATATTGTCCACTCTCGTGCCGGTATTCACCGGGCACGGGAGTTGTTAAATTTTTCTCCGATTGTGGATTTTGATACCGGTTTAGCCCGAACTGTCGAATACTATAAACAAGGCGGATAGTGATGAGTGATCTCGACTTTGATAACTTCGACGACACCCTTGATGACTTTGGTGATCCATTTGAGGACGACGTAGATGATGCTTCTGTGTTTGAAATCCAGGTCAGGAATAACATGGCACTGGTGTTGAATGCTGCTGCACCGCGTAAGGAACGCCTGATGGCGGTTCGCTGGTTGGGGGAGTGTGGCTCCCCAGAAGCGATTCCGGTGCTGCGGCGCGTTTATGCGAATGAATACAAAAAGAAAAAAAAGCGAGATAAGCAACTTTTTGAGGCAGCTGCGTACGCGCTTGGGCAGTTCAAAGCTTTAGATTTAGCCGTAAAGCGCGATAAGGGAGAGAGTATTGCAGATGCTTTGCAACGCCCAGAAAATGCTGATGTCCTGAATCGGCTCATGCGCATTAGCCGAGATGGTGTACAGCTTGAGGGCGGAACGCCCCCCATGTTGCTTATTGGGCTGACAGTTTCACTCATCATCTTAGTGGTGTTAAATGTGTTATTAGGCAGCAGGGGTAACCAAGCAGATCAAATTATCGCTACACCTCAGCCAACGGCGATCGCATATTCACCAGAAGATCAAATTGCGATTGATACACTGAACCAACTAGATGCCTTGGCGACCGAGATGGCACAGAAGGTCACGACGTTACAGACATTTTATCAAACAACGGAATGCCCGTCTCCTATTTTACCTGCAATTGCTGTTAGTGTTCCGCCGGCTGTTGGGGAACGCTTCCCGACGATGCCAAACATCGCCCTACGGTTAGAGACATCCACCACGTTTTTATCTCAGGAAATTACTAATCAACAAACAATTTGTAATGAAGGGCGTGCCCCAACCGAGACAGAAATTGCCGTTGCTAATAGCAGTCTGAACACAATTAGCAGTGATTTGGCGATTATACAAGTTGATCTGAATATGCTCCGGCAGCAAATTAATTCGGCTTACGGTCCGCCGACAGAAACACCAGTCCCAACTGCTGGACCATCACCAACACCCAGCGATACCCCCACACCAACAATTACGCCAACACCAACGATTGCCCCGTCTGATATACGTCAGCATGTGGTGGCATTGAGCGATATCGTGAATAATTTGGATGTATCTGGTGGACCAATTCCGCTTTTAGTGCAATATTGGACAGATTTACAAGTCGGGGGGACAACCCAGGCGTGTAATGACCTGGTGATTCCGTTCATCCCGGATAATTATGAGGTGGGTGATGCTGATTTATTGGCAAATGTTCCAGATTTAGCGACTGCCCAGGAAAAAGTGAACTTCCTGCTGGATAATTTACGGACAGGCTGGGACGTTTTCCGGTTGACATGCCAAAGTGAAGACCCAACGCCATTTATTGAGACCGGCATGGCAGCGGTTGGCGTGGTACAAACGGCACTACAAGAAGCCCGTGCAGCACTAGTGCCGCTACAACAGATTCGATAACTGACCATAAAATACGGTATAATCATGTCTGATAAGAAAAGCCTGTGAGTGAGACATGGCAAAAAAAACGACTAAAAAAACAGACCCGATGATCGGTAAAACACTTGGCGATTATGAGATTGTTGATATTATCGCCTCGGGTGGGATGGCAAAAATTTATCGTGGTATTGACCGCAAGCTGGATCGTGAAGCAGCTGTGAAGGTCTTAACCCGTGAAATGGTAGAAAGTGACCCAACACTTTCTGAACGTTTTGAACGTGAGGCGAAAGCGGTTGCCAAACTTGATCATGAAAATATCATCCCCATTTATCAATATGGTGAGGTGGCGGATGAAGGGACATACTTCTTGGTGATGAAGTTGATTAATGGGCGTGATCTTGCGGATGAGATCAACGACTTACAAAGCCAAGGAAAATCCATGAGCATTAGCCGGATGTTACACTTGTTAAAACAGGTGGCTAATGCGCTGGATTATGCTCATAAAAATGGCATTATCCACCGTGATATTAAACCATCCAATATCTTGATAGATAAAGACACCGATAAAGCAGTGTTGACCGATTTTGGCTTGGTGTTACGGCGAGAAATTGATAAGACGATGGGGACTGCTTTTGGCACACCGCGTTATATCTCTCCAGAACAAGCACTAGCCTCTGAGCGTGCTGTGCCACAAAGCGATATTTATTCGTTAGCGGTGATTGTTTATGAAATCTTGACGGGGAGCATGGTGTTCCGTGCAGATACAGCGATGCAAGTCGCTCTCAGCCACATCAGCGAAAAGCCCAAGCCCCCCTCAGAGATTAATCCCAATATTCCCAAAGCGGTTGAACGGGAAATCCTTAAGGCTTTAGAAAAAGAACCAGAAGACCGGCATCAAACTGCGACTGAGTTTATCCTTGCCATTGAAGACGCTTATGGAGATCAACTGACTGAAGATTTGCGAATTAATGCCAGTATTCAACTCCCGGCGGGGGCACGGCGTTCCAAGCCTTCTGCTACGATACCAACCTTGCCAGATGTTGATTCAAGCTGGGAAACATGGGAAACAGAATCCGCCAAGCAGGGAGCCTTACCCAAATTGCCGCAACTCAAACAGCTTCCTAAGCCATTGATCTTTGGCGTGGTTGGGTTGATTGTAATTGTCTTAGCGATCATGTTATTGGGTGGTGGTGGCAATAGCAGCGGTGGGGGTACCCGTCAAGTTGATTTGGGAGAACCGCGTGTAGTACGTGGAGAAGGTGAGCCAGCAACAATCTATTATAATGCGTCTACGCTGGTTATTCGCAATGCCAGTGAAGAAGCCGCGGTAGATATGCGGGCATTTGAACTCAATAATGGCGCGTTTTCTGCTAATATCAGCGTGAGTTCACAGCAACTTGCCCCAGGAGAGTGCGTGGTGATCGCATCTGCGGCAGACCGTGTGAATGTTCCAAACGATTGGAACTGTGCCCGCCAGCGTAATGTGGTGATTATCCCAGAAAATAAGGTCTTTTGGCGAGACGGCGTTGAAGCCAAGCAAGCAGGGGTACGCCTTGCTGAGTGTGAGGCGGATCAATCCAGTTGCCAAATCACCATCCCACCTGTGCAAGATTAAGCAATGACTACTCTGCGCTTGATAAGGGAGTGGGGAAGATAGTGGATATTGATTGAACTGATGCACTTTAAGAGATGACACGCCGATTTTCAACGTGAGGATTTATCCCTTGGCAATATCGTGATGATCCAATCATCTTTTAAAGTATGTGAGTTTTTATATCCATATCATTCACCGCTCCTTATGTTTGATACGTGAGGTTTAATTGCATCTCAGAGCTACTATTTAGCTGAATATATGCATTAGGTGGAGTATGCTATAATTGGGTCAAATCACATAATCAGATCATTGATAACAATGGCATTAACTATCTGGCAACTAGACCCAGCGAATCTTACTCCATACTATAACCTTGCAATTTGTCAGGCATTAGCACAAGCTGGTCAACAAGTACGGTATATCACCTCTCGTTATCTTTATGATAAGCATCTGCCTATCTCCCAGCAGTTCACTGTTGAGTATCCGTATTTTAGAGGAATCAGCCAGCAGTGGCTGCTTAAAACACCTCGTTTAAGAAAGTTATTACGAGGTCTCAGCTATCCAATTAATCATTGGCAAGTTCTTCAAAAAATTAAACATCATCAACCGGATATAATCCATATTCAATGGAGTCGTTTACCCCGTTTTGATCTTTCATTCATCCGTGCTATTAAAAAGCTCAACCGACCAGTTGTTCATACCATTCATAATGTGCGTTCCAGTTTCGCTACAGATGACGATATCACTCAATTAGGCAAAGTTTATCATCTGTGTGATCAAATCATCCTACACACATACGCGAATCAACAAGCATTTCTTGCTTTATATCCTGATATATCCGTGGATAAAACAACCGTTATTCCAATGATACATGCCCCTTCTCACATCCCGAATCACCCTTATCCCACGCGGCATCTATTCCAATTAACGAAAGAGCATTTTGTTTTCTTATTCTTTGGAATTATTCGACAATATAAAGGATTAGATTTACTACTAGAAGCTTTCCGACAGATACACAAACAATATCCTCATGCTAGGTTGTTGATTGCTGGTAAACCAGAAACACAGAGCGATCTTCAGCTCATCTATTCTGCCAAAAATCAACCGGGTGTTATTGTTCGGGAAGGGTTTATCCCAGCGGATATATTATGGCAATACTTTGCAGCAGCGGATATATCTGTTTTTCCGTACCGGTATGTCACCCAAAGTGCTGCATTAATTCAAGCAATGGAATTTGGCAAACCTGTGATTGTGACTGATGTTGGCGGTTTGGCAGAAGTCATTGATAATAATGGTTGGATTGTACCATCTATAACTGTTGAAAATCTAACACAAACCATGATAGATGCTCTCAATACGCCGGAACAAACCCGCCTTATTATGGGGGCACGCTCTGCTGAAATTGTTGCAACACATCATAACAGTCAGGCAATTGCCCAAAAACTCGTCGCCTGTTACCAAAGGTTAATTTGACCTTGAAAGCAATAAAAACATATCTCACCAATCGCCCGGATGTAAAGAAAATTTTAGCCAATACGGGGTGGCTGTTTTCAGATAGTATTTTGCGCCTGGTTCTGTCGGTGCTAGTTGGGGCATGGGTGGCGCGTTATTTGGGGACAGAACAATATGGGCAATTGAACCTAGCCATCGCCTATTTGATGTTGGTCGCACCGATTGCCGAACTTGGTCTAGACCAAGTTGTTGTTAAGTATTTAGTTGAAAGACCAGAAGATACTGACAGCATTTTAGGCACAGCGTTTTGGTTACGCTTATTTGCGACATTGACGATGTTTACACCGCTCATTTTGATTGTTCATGCTCTACACCCCAACACACCGATCATTGTTTTTTTGACAGTGTTATTGGGGATAGGTTCAATTTTTAAGGTTTTATATACTTTAAACTTGTGGTTTCAGGCTCAGGTCGCAGCAAAACATTCTGTCATGACACGTAATGCTAGCTTTCTACTGATTTCCGGCTTAAGGGTGCTTGCGATCTTGGCAGGTGGGTCATTGGTGGTATTTGGGTT
>RFHA01000408.1 GCA_003696565.1 Chloroflexota bacterium | reverse complement strand
TTGTGGTGGGAGCGGGGTTTCACGGGATTTACCGTTGGCAGAATGGTATGAGAAAGCGCGGGCTTTCCGCATTTATGATGGCGCATCAGAGGTGCATCGCATGGTTATGGCGCGGGATGTTATCAAGAAATATAGCCATGCCTAAGCTCAAGTGGGCGGCAGAAAGACCGCCGCCCATATGATCATATTTAGAAAGATTACTCACTCTGATCGAAAGAGGTTGCCATTGCTTCAACAATGGCGTACGTTTCATCTGTGAGTTCTGTCCCAGTGAACTGGGCATCCACAACGCCGTATTCACCATTGCTGAATTGTACAATATAGACCAATGCAGTTACCCCGCTAGGTGTATTGAATTCTCTGAAAATTGCTGGGCGACCATCAAAGTCGAATACAACCAATGAAAACACATCGGATTCTGATGTCGGATAGTAGACAGAGCGATAAGCTTCCATTGTTGCTACCGGGTCATCAAATAGCGGTGTATCACCTAATACGTTGACAGCATCTTCTGTATCTGAAAATGTTACAACTAAATCCCCTGTTGGATCGTTCACCACATACCATGCATCAAACCGGTCGATGCTTTCCCATCCAGCAGGGTAATTATACGATGCGCCGGAATACATCACTTCTGTAACCCATTCACCTGAGTCGGATTCCATGCTAGTCTCATCGCTATTGACCGGAACACCAACTAGTTCTACTGCGTCGATTTCATTCCAGTTATCGGTGATAGCCTGATCCAGATAAATAATGACGGTGTTAATGGGTGGGAGTTCTTCAGTAATTTCAATAGTAAACACGCCGGGGCAGTCTGTATTACCTGGTGGGTCTTCACTGTTTGGCAGGACATAAGTTTCTGCATTGGGTTCGGTATTGTTGGATACTTCAACAGAAATGATGGCACCAGGGTTGTAAGTTTGATAAATATTGATCTCTGTTGGTTGTACCAATTCTGCATATTCAAGCACGAGTATATCCATACCGGTTGAGGTGGCACTTGCCCAGGCAGTTGTTTCGTCTCCACATACCGTTGTATCCGGTGCCCCAGTTGCCTGGATAAAGCCCCAATTGGGATTGCTATATTCGCTTGTTCCGGTGGCATTAGATGCCCATTGGCGTAGCAGTTCATCAGCTGTTATTGCACTGCCATATTGAATTGACTCACCAATGAGCACAAATTCATCCAAGAAAGATTCAAATTCACCTGGTGAGGTTTCAAACGCGGCAACGACGATTCCTTCTTCATAGACTAATGCTGTTACAAACGTTTCAAAGGTTTCATTATCTGTGACGGTAACTTGTGCGCCTGGTGTGCCATTTTGCAGCTCAAAGGTTTCTATCGGTCCAAATTCTGTTGTGTCATCGCCGAGCAAATCCATAAGCGTTTCTATTGCCACAACGGGGTCTGCTTCTGTATCTATACCAACTGTTGCGAGTATTTCAGGCAATAAGATGGTGACACTTGCTTCACCTGGTGAGAGAATATCAAGTGCATTTTGAGATGTCGCGATGAACACTTGTCCATCTGATGATTCCACCACCCAACCGGCTGGAACAGTCACGCTGAAATTATCTGTGGTGAAGGTTTCATCCTCTTGCGCTAAAATGGTTGAAAAACCTAGCAAGAAGATCAATAGTAATAGTGTGGTCTTTCGCATAACGTTGTTTCCCTTATTCAAATAATCGATGATATTATTCTAGCACGATGTTCGTTGCGGAAACGTTGCAAGAACGTCACACAAAACTTGATGTGAGAGAATAAAAGGAGTTTGACAATTGAAAATTGATGTGTGGTCTGATTTTGTTTGACCGTGGTGCTTTTTGGTGTCCTCCAGTTTGGAGCGACTAAAGCAAACGCATTCAGTACAGATTATTTGGCATTCATTTGAATTGCGCCCGGCAGGATCACCGCCGATTTCGCCGGAATATATGGCACGTATTGAAAGCCTCCGCCCACAAATGGAAAAGATGGCACGGGAT
>RFHA01000407.1 GCA_003696565.1 Chloroflexota bacterium | reverse complement strand
GTCTGTTGTAATGATTGATGTCCCAGGTGGCATAGTGACATTGACCTGAATTTGCGGCTCACCGAAGTTTGGCAAGAATGCAAACGGGCGTTGTGAGAAAAGATACATCGCAAAGAAGAAGGATAGTACTGCTAATCCTAGTACAATCGCTTTGCTGATTTTGCTAGAAAGTGCCCACCGCAACACGGGGAGATAGTAATCCGCAACCCAGATATCACCTTCTTCTGGCATGTCCTCAATGCTTAAGAACATAAACGCTAGTACCGGTACGACAGTCACCGCTACAATAAACGAACCAATCAGTGCATAGGTCACCGCCAAACCAAACGGCAAGAAGAACGCACCAATTAACCCACCGGTCAAACCTAATGGGAGGAATACCACAACTGCGATTAGGGTTGCCGTAAAGATAGCGGCTGATACGTCACGAGTTCCTTGACGAATCGCTTCTAACTTGGCTTCCCGGGTGTTCTCTGTAGATTGCAATTGCCGGAAGATGTTTTCCAGCACGACGATTGAATCATCCACCACGCGCCCAACTGCAACGGTTAACCCAGAAAGCGTCATAATGTTCAACGTCAATTGCTCAGGGAATAACCGAAGAACAAATTCAAAGAAGGCATTGTTTTCTGCTAATGGGCTGATGAGGTCGTGCATCGCTGGGGAAATCCAATACATCCCTGTAAGCGCAATCATGATGGAAAGCGGAATACTCACTGCGATGACTACGGTTGCACGCCATGCTGGGTCAGGTAAGTTGCCAGGGTATGCTAAGATGATGATACTTGCGATGAACCCAACAATGAATAGCACGCGCAGCACCGTGTCTGATTGAGCGAAGGCTTCACCCCAGTCGTTGCCGGCTGCATCAAGATTGCTCGCCACTAACAACAACAACAAGCCTAGGAACAACGCGCCCATAATCGCCCCGGTTAGGCGACGACCACGTAAATTCCATGTTCCGCCACTCAGGAAGATGAGGATGATAATAACGGCAAACACCGCACCTAATGAACCTTCTCGGGCAACCCCTTCAACAGATTGCTCAACAAAACTTGATTGTTCAAATACAATGCCGATCTCAATGTTTTCATCTGCCTCATCCAGCTTTTCCATTAACTCTTCAACAGCGGAGAAGGTCGTCACTGTATTGGCTTCTGCTGTTTTATACACAGTCACAAATAAACTGTCGTTACCGTTTGTGCGGGTTAGCTGAGCTGTTGGGACAAAGATGTCACTACCTTCTTCCTTACGCTGTTGCAGTGCTTCTGGCAACAACGCCATGATGTTATCTGGAACATCTTGTAGCGCACGTGCTGTTAAGCTGTTAAACGCAGTTGGCTCATTTTCCAGGATGAATGCTACAGCATCTTCCGGCAGATTGCCTAACAGTTGTGGAGCAAAGTTTGCACCTTGTGGGTTTTGGTACAAGCTGTTAATTAACGCCCCTGCATCAGGATATACTGAATCCTCTCCCATGATGAGATCGTCAGCGGTATCCAGCTCCATATTATAAAACCCAGCAATTTGCAACCATTCCGGGTTTAATGCCGGACCTTCTGGAATGCCATTATTGTTGTTGCCATTGGATGGAATAGCATTTGCTGCAACAACAGCTTCTGCTTCTGCAATGAGGTCTTGGATAGCATCAGCATCATAAACGGCAATGAATGCATCATCCTCTTGAAGCTCTTCTAGAACTTCTGGGGCGAACTTTGTTAAAACATCTCGATCTAATGCTTCATAAAAATCCGGCTCTTGTTCCACAAAGTAACGCAGTATCTCTGGCGTTAGGCTGCTGAATAAGCGAACTTCATACCCTGCAAAATCACCTACATTGTCATTGATACTGTTCAGCACTTCTGCCGCATTGCCAAACGCTAACAAATCTTGCGCTGTTTCTAGTGGCATATTTTGAAACTGTGGCTGACTTGCCAGTAGATTCCACGCCTCTGGGAGAGTGGGGGATGTATCAACAACGGCGTTTTCTCTGGCTGCGATTACAACATCTAGTGCCTGAACATCTTCGTTGAATAGCTCAAAAACTCCCGGTAATAAACTTGGTAGGAAAGTTTCATCATTTTCAGCTAAATAGATGATGACATCCGGGCTAATCTGAGCAATTAAATCCGCCGGATCACCCATTGCATTGCCCATTGCAGCAAGTTGCTCTGGCGGTTCAACAACAAGATTAAGCAGTGCAGCAGCAGTTAACTCATCAACCCCTAATAGCGCATTCACTGGCGCAGGGATGACAATGGCATTCAGTAAATCATCAGCGGTATCAAGTTCAGTTCCCAGCATACTGCCTATTTGTGCAATTGCATCAGGCAGTGCTGGTCCGTCCTCACCAGTTTCATCGGACGATGTTATGGTTTCTGTTTCTTCCGCTCCAGTAGCTTCAGTAACAGCAGATTCTGTTTCAATTGTTTCTTGTAAGGCTGCTTCAACATCCCCCGTGCTAGAAACGAAAAATGTCGCCAACGGGATATCGGAGAAACTGAATGTGATAAGTTCCGGGGGTTGGATACGCCATTCGTTGGGTAAATCAACGGGAACACGGATAGAATCTTCCCCTGTGATGCTTTCAGCTAACTGACGCGCAGCTAATGCATCGCGCGTGAATGGATCAATGCTGATCTCCGCGTTTAGAACAACCTCTAATACGTCTGAAGCCATCGCAGTCAGTTGCTCTGCCTCAAAATACTGTGCCATTGTTGGGTCAATTTCCAACATGCGTTGGACTGTTTCAACTGTCAGGTCATCAGTTTGACCTAGTGCGCCTATAATTCGCCCTGTTTCATAAAACTCATTCAAGACACCACCCGCGGAAGTCGTCAACGTCTGAATTTCTAATAAATCATCTGCTGTGTTAAAGTGTGTCATATTGCCGTCAGCATCTTGCACCCAGCTTTCTGGTAGGGTGGGCGGCACCGTTGGCACATCAACACGAATGGCTGCCAGCTGGTCAACCGCTTCTTGATTTAACTCAGACAAACCGTTTATCCGAGGGGCGACCACTGACCAAACATCTGGTGAAAGACGCAACAATAAACTATCTGTCGAAGTGACACGTGGAGCTTCTGTACGCTCATCATCTTCTTGATCTGGCAGTGTTTCGCCACCGCTTACCTCAATTCGTGCAACTTCAGGTATGGTGTCTAATTGTGGAACCACTTCTTTTTCTACAAGGCGTTGCAGGGCGTTTGTGGTGGTCGATTGTGCATCGGTTTGGTTAGCTAAAAATGCTAAGGCTTGCTCAACCGTCTCGTCATTTAGACTTGCCCAAACATCTGGCGAGAGTTGAAACAAAAAGTTGGAATCTTGGCTTGCCAAATAAACAATGACATCCGGCGTTAAATCTGCCAACAATGCGCTAGGAGTATCGGTTTCAATACGGCGTAAAGGCAACCATACCCGATCAACTGCCGCTTGAATGTCAGCTTGTAACGCTTGTTGATCAAGCCCAAAATCGTTGTATGCTGTGATTAACGCGCCAAACGTGCCTGTTGTTTGAGATTCCAGGTTAATAATTTCATCAATCTGGATGATCTCGTCTTCCAAGCGACTGGTCACAATGTTCAATACCTGATCACTGCTTAAGCCAGATGTCTGCGCTAAGATAATTGTTTGAGGTAATTCAATGGGAGGAAGCAATTCTTGGTTTAAGCGTGTCCAAGAAATCACCCCCAACACCATTAACAAGACTACCATTGCAATCGTTAGATAACGGAATCGCAACGAGAGCCGCGTTATGATATCGAATATGAATTTCATCGGTTATTTTACTCCATGTGTTATACGTTAATGACGAAAAAGTAAAAAGTTATAGTTATCGGTAGTAATAGTTAAAACACTTTGAAAAATTTTTCTCAAATAGGCATCCCCTCATTATATAAGCCTAAAGAGCTGAATTGTCAATAGGGCTAATTAAAAAACCCCGTATCAGTTTCCTATACGGGGTTTTGCTGAGTGAAGTTGCGTTTAACGATAAGTACCACTGCTATAAACATATACACCGGGTCCCTCTGGTTCTACATCTCTGGAGACAAGTGTTTCCATATCGTCTGCTACCCAGTTATATAACCAATGGGCATCTGTAATTGACATATTCACGCATCCATGACTTCGCCTATACCCAAGTCCATCATGCCAATATGCACCGTGTAAAGCACGCCCTTCATCAAAAAACATCGTCCAAGGTACTTCTTCAATATAATAGAAGTCATCTCCAGGGGTTCCCCAACTCATATTGCGCCGTGTTTGACGGAAATAAATATTAAAGATGCCTTCATAGGTGGGCCAACGTGGCAAACCGCTAGAGATTAACGTTGCAAAGACTGGTGTATCCCCTTCAAATGCAATGAGAACTTGCTCATATAAATCAATACTAACCCACTTGTCCGTTTCAATTTCCTCTGGACGTTCAACTGGTAAGACTTTGGCGACATTTGTTTGGATAACCCAATCATTTGCTCCAATTTGATACCACTGCCAGCCATCTACATTAACAGTAGAGAAGATATTGACAAGTGTATAACGATAAACCAATGGTTTTGATTCATCTGGTTCTCCGCCTGGCTCACTGCTTGGATAAGCATTGACTAACATCCACGCGACTGGATATTCAGGGTATTCGCCGTTAAGAAAAATCCCTGTAAAGTGAGATAAAATCTGATTAGAAGTTGTCAAATGCTCTGATCTAACCCATTCATTTGTTCCGATTTGTGTCCATTCGCCATCTTGTGCAAGGGCAGTCACAAAATTAAACCCTGCATCAATTGACCGGACGATATTTCCATTTGGTGCATCATAGATGTCAATTGCACCATCTACACGCATATACCAACGATCATTTAATAAATCTGTGTTGACGGTTAATTGCTCAAAATCTGGCATATCGTATGCTTCTATGACCTCGGCACTTAAGCCATATCGTTGTGGTTCATGGCAGTTTTCGGCACAATCGCGCTCACTCGCTATCACACTGGAAACCATACTGATTAGAATCGCTGCTCCTAAAATATAACGTCGCATCTTAACCTCTTCCTACTGATATTCACCACTGCTATAAACATATACTGATGCACCTGTTTCACCGTTCCACTCTGGCGAAAGAAAGTTATATAACCAGTTGGCATCTGTAATTGATAAATTGACACACCCGTGACTATGCCGGAACCCAAAGCTATTATGCCAATATGTACCATGTAAAGCGATTGCGCCGTCAAAGTACATTGTCCAGGGGACTTCTTCCAGATAATAAAAATCCGATTGTCCTTCAGAACCGCTCATATCTGTGCGTTCCAGAGGTAGCCAGATGTTAAATACTCCCTCATTTGTTGCCCATTGTGGTAGCCCGGATGATACTAAAGTCGCAAATACTGCACGATCGCCTTCATAGGCAGTTAGCACTTGTTCATATAGATCAATGCTGACCCAACGATGTGTTGTAACGCCTTCTGGGCGGGTAACAGGTAAAATTTTCGCCACGTTTGTCTGCTTAATCCATTGATTAACCCCTACTTGATACCATCGCCAACCATCAACCTCTACAGACGCATAGATATTGATTTTGGTGTAACGATTTAACAGAGGGTTTTCATCCGATGGTGCTAAGCCTGGGGCTGTGCTGGCACGCAAATTGACTAACATCCACGCTGCAGTATAAGGTAAACCACCTTCGGGTAATAATACCCCAGCAAAACCGGATGGATATACCACATTACTTAGTTTTTCTGTTTGTATCCACCGGTCAACACCAATTTGTGCCCAATCATCCTGAAATTGCCAGACCGTTACATAATTATAGCCTTCATCAAGTGTTTCAATCACTTGCCCATTTGGGGTATCATAAATTTCAGCCGCTTCTAAGACACGTCGATAAGTACGATCACCAATTAACTCATAATTAGTTGCTACCTGTGTCACCGCTGGTTCGGGATAAGCATAAATCTGATCATCAGACGCGCCCCCTTGTGCCCAAACAGTCCCCAAAAGTAGATTTAATGTGCCGCATAAAATAATACTAATAAATAGTCGTTTCATCGCTGTTCTACTCCCACATTTGTTTAGTCTTAACGTATCATTTTATGCCGACCTAAACAACAACGCCTAACCTACGCCCACCCAACGACTTTAGTACACTGGATGGATTGCTTGATTTGACTTTTTCGCTATACTTCAAATATGAGGCATAATTTTTATTTTTTCGCTATACTTGGGTGAAAAGCGCAATCCGCGTAACGTCGCCAGGAGGAAATGATGATTTTTAAATTGCGTATAATTGCCCTCATCGCCATACTGCTATCAGTATTTGGTGGTGCTGCGGCGCAAGAAATTGAAACCGACCAGCGTGCTGAATTCAATCCACCCATTATGATTGTCAACACAAGCTTCCTTAATATTCGCACGGGTCCCGGTACACAATATAGCATCCTAATTACCGTTGTTGGCGGTACAGAACTACCGGTTTTAGGCTCTGCTGGAGATGGCGTATGGTATCAGGTTTCTACAATTGCCGGCATTGGTTGGTTAAACTCTGAGTATGCTATTGCCCGTGGTGATTTTCGTAATGTGCCACGAGTGGCTGCCCCAGAACTGGATCTCTCTGATTTGATGATGGATGTGCCGTCATCAGACGATGCAACTCGTACAACCGCTTATGCGAGTGGTCGTCAGTGGGGTGTTTCTGTGATTGTGGGGCATCCAACCCGCACTGCGCCAACGATGAGTGCCAGCTCTTTTGCGAATGTTGAACCAGACCTCACACGCATTTTTACCGTTTTACAAGCAGTATCAGCCGAGGGGATTGTTTGGTATCAAGTCAATATTCCATCTATTGGCACTGTTTGGGTAGAAGCACCAAAAACACTTATGCGTCCCTTTGCTTGTGGTAATGATATTACAGCGGTTGTTATGACTGTTGACGTTCGCCCAACAACTGGTCCAGATGGCTCTGGAACACTTAATGGCGAGCGTGTTGTCCCTGCTGGTAGTGAAGCGTATTTAATTGATGCGTTTAATAACTTCTTTAAAATTGAACTGGCAGATGGTAGCACTGGCTGGATTTCTCAATTGGATACACGTGTTCGCGAAGATGTCGCTTCTGATTATTGTGAATCTGGTGGCAATATCGCAACCATTACTAATAATCCTGCCGATGGTCAAACAACAACACAAACATTTGTTCCTCGCTCACCAGCCTGGGTTATTGTGAACACTGGCTATTTGAATATTCGCAGTGGTCCTGGGTCTCAGTACACTGTTGTTGCAACTGTTCCCGGTGGTACACGGCTAGACGTAATCGGCTTTGCGCCAGATGGCGTTTGGTATCTTGTCCGGGGTACATTTGGGCAAGGGTGGTTGAATAGTGAGTTTGCTGTTTTCCGTGGGAATGGTAGAGGATTGCCGGTTATTCGTGATGCTGTTGGAATGTTGGCACGCCCGATGGCAAATATCACAAATGCTATTACGTTATATGCCGCACCTAACCCTGGCTCTGGTGTAATTGGCGTTGTTTCTGGTCCATTGGAAACCAATGTTGTAGCGCGCACCACAGACGGCAGCTGGGTGCAATTGAATACACCGATTGGATTCGGTTGGGTACAAGCTAACTTTGTTTCTATTGCTGGTGATTTAACGTTAGTGCCTGCTGTTGGTGGGTGATGTAGTCTATACGTTCGATTTCGAAACACAAGCCCTGGTTAATTTCCAGGGTTTTTTATTTCTAGTTTGTCGTTAAAATTAGCCAATCTGCTGGTGCCTGGTAACCCGGCTTCATAACCAAAACAGGAGTGTTTAATCATGCAAGAAAAACAATTCAAACATCTTGGGTTTATTACCGCTGCTATTGTTGCAACGCTGATTATCAGCAACATTTCCGCAACAAAATTAGTCCAACTCGGACCTATCATCACTGATGGTGGGACATTGTTGTTTCCATTAGCCTATATCTTTGGAGATATTCTCACAGAGGTCTATGGCTATAAAGCCAGCCGACGTGTCATCTATACGGGCTTTTTCTGGATGTTAGTCGCGGCAGTGTCTTTTCAATTTGTGGTGGTTGCCCCCCCTGCACCAGAATATGACTTGCAGGACAGCTTTGCAGCAATTTTAGGGCAAACCCCACGTATTTTATTAGCTAGTCTTATCGCTTACTTTGCCGGGGAATTTACCAATAGTTATGTGCTAGCAAAGATGAAAATCTGGACGCAGGGACGCACACTTTGGTCACGTACGATTGGTAGTACTATCGCTGGGCAAGCTGTTGATACGGCAACGTTTCTGCTTATTGCATTTGCTGGAATTTTTTCCGCTGGCACATTATGGACAGCTTTTTGGTCAACTTATTTGCTTAAAGTTGCCATTGAGGTGCTATTTACGCCTATCACATATCGCATTGTCACATGGCTTAAGCGTGAAGAAGGTGTGGATGTCTATGATTACAACACCAACTTCAACCCCTTTGCACTCAATGAACTCTTTAACTGAAATATGCTAAAATGATAACGAAGTCTAACAACGTTATCTTATTTAACATATATCCCCACCGCCTGGTGGGGATCAGTCATTCATCATAAAGGGGTGTTCTTATGACGCAACGGACTCGCAAGCAACCGCCAGATTTTCGTAAAGAAGAAGTTAGTTATGTTATGCAACGCTGGCGTGCTGGGGATTCCTGCTCGTTAGTGGGCGTGGGTAGTGTGGGGAAGTCTAATTTGCTCCAGCATCTAGCAGACCCACAAACGCAGCAAGCGTATATGAATATCACCAAAGAGGATGACTTTAAAGCGATTATTATTGACCCTGCCATGCTTGGACCACTACCAAACAGCGGCTCTGATGTGGAACAGATACGTTGCTGGGCTGGTTACGAGTTGATGATGCATCGCTTATTTATGGCGTTTTATCCCTTTGATATTCTGGGACGTGATGAGGCACAGCGATTTTATGACACTTATCAAGCCCTGCAAGATGGCACAAACCCACTCTATGCTTATATGGGGTTGCGTTATTTTGAACTTGGATTAGATTTTTTTATGCGCCGCGGTGTGCGGATTGTCTTCATGTTCGATGAATTTGAAGACATGCTTAAAAATCTACCTGTTAAGTTTTTCCAGACTTTACGTGGTTTACGGGATGCCAATAAGCGGCAACTAAGTTACTTGACTTTTACTCGTGCGCCGTTACCTTTGTTAATCAATCATTATGGGATTAACCCTCTGGAGATTGAACCATTTAGTGAGTTATTCAACGATAACGTTTTATATGTTGGTCCTTACAATGAAACCGATGCTTATCGTATGGTGCAAAACCTTATGGAGCGTAACCAAAAGCAATATTCTGATGAGGTTATTCGCTTTTTGATGTGGGCGACCGGACGTTATGCTGGGTTGTTGCGCTCTGGTTTCCGTCAGCTAGATGCTATCGGCACGCTTGATGCAATCAATATGATGAATGATGAGGCGTTGCGCCGCCTCGCGTTGCGCCGGCCTATTCGGGATGAATGCAAGACACTCTGGTCTAGTTTAACTGATGTAGAACGTTATGTGCTTAAAGCCGTTGCACGCCTAACAGAATATAGTAGCAACACAGAAACAGAGAACGCTGTTGCTATTCTCGTACAAAAGCGGCTGCTAAGAGTAGACAAAGACTCGAATTCGCTCAGTATTGAACCGCCAGTGTTCCGTATGTATGTTTTAACCAACCCAGATGAATCATAAGAATATGGAACCGTATCTCGTACCGCTTGGGTTTCATCGAACACAAACAGAGGTGGCTAAATCACGCTTTATTGCCTCATCAAACCGTGCAGAAACTGCTGATGAGGCAAAAGCGTTTATTGCACAAATTCGTGCTGAAATGCCAGATGCATCTCATCATGTCTATGCTTTTCGTGCTGGGTTTGGACAATCTGTTATAGAAGGTATGAGTGATGATGGTGAGCCGTCTGGAACATCTGGCCCGCCGGTTTTAGCGGTATTACGAGGCAGTGGGATTGGTGATCTGGTTATGGTTATCACACGCTATTTTGGCGGTACAAAACTTGGCACTGGTGGGCTAGTGCGTGCTTATACTGAAGCAGCGCATATCAACATCAATAGTATGCCAACTGAGCTTAAAATTGAAAAAAGACTGCTTGGAATCGATGTTCCGTACAGTCTTTATGAGCAAGTTAAACGCCTAATTGCCGCGCATCAAGGGGTTATTCAAGATGAGACATTCATGGCAGATGTTTCCATTATTGTTACTTTTGCGCTAAAAGACGTTCCTGCTTTCACAGCTGATCTTACTGAACTATCTGCTGGCAAAATTCACCCAATCACTTTCGACTAGCAATTAAATCCACAATGCGTTTGCGTGCTGCAGCTAGTGCCGGATGGCGTGGGTTGATGCTTTCTGCACGCATTAAATATAATCGTGCTTCATCCTCATCATCATCTTCAAACAGATATTGCCCCATCAGTGCTAATAACGGAACATGCTTGGGGTTTGCTTCAATCCCTTTTTCTAAGTATTTGAATGCCTCATCAATTTGACCAGCTTGCCATAGGGCACGGCTCAATGTTAATAAAATTTCTGCATCGTTAGGGATTTGCACCTCGCCATCTAATAGAACTTCAATGGCAGATGCCAAATCGTCCTCCAGTAAATAAGCATTGGCTAATGTCACATAAGCATCCACATAACCGGGTGCCGTGTTGATAGCCTCTTGTAAAAATGCTAGTTGACCACTACTCAGTTTTGACCCGGCATTAACTAATGTCTGGATTTCCCCCATTTCTGCCTCAAAGTTTGGGTTTAAGGCGAGTAATGTCAGGTATTCAATGTCATTCAAAACAATTGGGTCATCACTCATTGTTCTAGCTCTGTCTAGCTCTTCTAATGCAAAATCCTCTTCTTCATTGACAATAAATGCCATCGCCAAGTTTAACACCAAGTCAACACGATCAGGATATTGCTCAAGCTGTTCTTCTAAAATGTCGATAGCAACTTCTATGTTATCCAGTAGATATAAATTTTCGATGATAGCGCGCACTTGAACCCCAGTTGCATCTGCCTTAACGAGTTTTTCAAACACATTGAAAAATTCATCAGTATCTTCTGGGTCAATGAAAAAGGCGTTAATTTCACCTAAATCAAGTAACAACATCGCACGTTGACGGAGTGCTACTAAGTCATCCGGTTCTAGTTTTTCCACCTCTTTATAGGCTTCTATCGCCTCCCAAACAATATAGTTTCCGTCATATTCTGCTGGATCAATTAAAATAAATGTTTGAACTAATGCAGGATCGATCATTTGTAAAACAGCAGCATAGTTGCGATATAACAGACTATTAGCTGCCTCTTCTTCAATGGCACGCTGAAACGCATCAATCATTTTATGCGCGTGTCCGCCACGTCGATACAAATCTGCTAGAGTAATCCAACTAGTGGGGTGCTTAGGGTGTTTTTCTACCGCGCTCTCAAGCAGATTATAGGCTTGTTGTGCAAATCCTTTTTCAAAGAGTGCTGTGCCAATGTAAATGGCACCAAAGTAGGAATGTTGAAAGTAATTGACAACATCACCACATAACGCTGTCACTGAATCAGCAACAGCTTCATATCCAGGTTGCATGGCATGTGCTATTACACTAGCCACACTCCAAGCAGCGAACTCATCATCAATGACCTTGCCGGACTCGGTTAATTTTTCAATGTATTGATGAATCGCGTTTTCTGGGAAAGGCTGTCCCCATAATGAGAGATACAACCGCCGTTGCCACTCAAAAATATCATTTAATAAAACAATGAGGCGATCGTCATATGTGCTTGTTTCAGCATAGTGCGTGATGTTGGCTTGATTTGCTTCCAACTCCTCTGCTATATCGGTTGCAATTTGGGGTAATTGATTGACTAATCCGGCAACATCTGGCGCGACATAAGCAAGTACTTTAACTTGTTCTTTCTCGTCAAAATCAATGTTTAGTGTTAGTTGCCAACTATTATTTACATCGTTGAGTGTTCCACGGATAGAGGCATTATGATCCAATCCTTCTAAATCATAGTCCACGAATTGAGAATCATTGACTGTCCATTGATAATTCTGAGGTTCCGCCTGTGGCGGTACGGCAACCATTAACGGGTAAACGCGAATCTCCTGCCAGTGATCTAATAACAAGGCAAGAAGTGTCATCAACCCCATTGCCATCTTAGGATTTTCCGAGCATATTATCGGATAAACAGCGATGCGGATTTTTTCTCTGTCATCAATCGTTTTTGTGACAGTTAATTCAGACCCCATCAAAATATCACGATAACTGCGACTCTCATCCGGCTCAACTTCACCGGTTTTTAAGCTCATTAATTTCCGTGCAAGTTGTCTCATATAAAATTACTCCTCAAGCAAATTATATCTACGTCTGCTTGAGGTTATCGCTAAATGCTGCTTTTGCAAATGCCTGAATGATTGCCTCAGTGGTTTTTTCTGTTTGTCCAGTATGCGGGGTTTGATAGGTGATGTATGCTAGTTGGCGGGCTTGTTCCTCATATCCCAAATATTCTAACATCATTGCAGAACTGAGGATGGCTGCACGTGGATCAGCAATGCCTTTTCCAGCAATATCTGGCGCACTACCGTGTACTGGTTCAAATACAGCAACACGACCCCCTACATTAGCTGATGGGGCGATACCTAATCCACCAGTTAAACCAGCCGCTAAATCGCTCAAAATATCGCCAAACAAATTTGTGGTTACAATGACATCAAACTGTTGTGGTTGCTGTATCATAAACATCGCTGCGGCATCCACAAGCAATTCATTCACTTGTAGCTCAGGATATTCTTTGACAACATCTAATGCTACCCGACGGAATAACCCACAGGTTTCTTTAAGTACATTGGCTTTATGTACAATGGTCAAATGTTGACGACGTGCCATAGCTTGCTCGCAAGCTAACCGGACGATGCGCTCAGATGCGCTTACTGTGATAACACGTTCTGTAATAGCTGTTTGTCCATTATCGATGACGCGCTCTCTGCGGCTATAAAGTCCTTCAGTGTTTTCGCGCACAATCAGCATATCGATATCACCTGACCGTGCCGGGCGTAAATTTGCATATAAATCAAAATGTTGACGCAAGCCCAAAATAGGGCTTTGATACCCCTCAACTTTTGTCATTGGGGATTGCGTTGCACCGAATAGAATTGCATCACTATCTTCACATAATGTCAGTGTTGATTCTGGTAAGGCACTGCCGGTTTGTTCAAACGTTGCAAAGCCGGCATCCGCATAAGACCACTCAAATGGTAAATCTAACGCTGCTAATACCTGATGAGCAGCTGGAATAACCTCTTTTCCAATACCATCACCGGGGATAAGTACAATCCTTTTCAACGTACACCCCCAAATCGTTGTCTCAACATTGGCACTAATCCCCCCGCATCAATAATCGCTTGTACAGAGGGAGAAAGTGGTGGAATTGGAAAAATTTGCCCTTTAGCATGAATCGCCCCATCAATGATCTCGATAACATCACCTGTTTTAAGGATTTGATAAAGCTTGTCATTGACTACTGGGCGAATCCCCTGATTAATACAGTTACGGAAATATAATCCATTAAAAGACGCGGCGATAATTAGTTGAATCCCTGCATACTTTAACGCAGTGACAGCTTGCTCTCGACTACTGCCACATCCCCAATTCCGCCCAGCAACCATTACATCCCCGGGGCGAACATGACGCGCGAAATTAGGGTCTAAATCCTCCAATGCTTTAGCGGCAATTTCCTCCGGGGTTTTCAATGTATACGTATATTTCCCCGGAAAAATAACATCTGTATTGACATCATCTCCATAAACCCAACAACGCATCATGCTAAAAACTCCCTTGGATCAGTCAATACACCAGTGATAGCACTTGCTGCAACGACGTATGGATTAGCTAAATACGTCATGGCATCTGCTGTACCCATCCGTCCTTTAAAGTTACGGTTTGCGCTGCTAATTGTTGCCTCTGCTGGTGCCGGAATACCCATATGATTCCCCATGCAAGGACCACAGCCTGGTGTGGCGATGGTTGCTCCTGCTTCAATAAGCGTTTGTAAAACACCACTTTGCATTGCACGTAGCAACACTTGTGAACTAGCCGGAATGACAATCATACGAATACGTACCTGCCGTCCCTTCAGTACGGTTGCCGCTGCCTCTAAATCCTCATAACGTCCATTGGTGCAAGTTCCTAAAAATGCCTGCTGAACTGGTTCACCCACCACATCAGAAACCCCTACCACGTTATCCGGTTGGTGGGGTAGGGCGATTAATGGCTCCAGTGCATCTACTGATATAGCATAATCTGCTTCATAGGTGGCATCTTCATCAGGATAAATTGGGGTATAATCTCGCGTTCGCTTGGCTTCCAAATAGGTAAAAACCGCTTCATCAGGCGGTAGATAGGCATTCATCGCCCCAAATTCTGCCATCATATTAGGAAGCACCGCCCGTTCATCTAATGATAAAAATTGAATAGTATCACCGGTAAATTCAACCGAGCGATAAGCTGCGCCAGAAGTACTCCAACAGCCAATGATGTGAAGGGCGATATCTTTGGCTGTTACCCCTACCTGGGGCTTACCTGTCAGTTTAATACGCATTGATTCTGGAACACGAAGCCATAATTGCCCTGTTGCCCACAAAGATGCCATCTCTGTGCGCCCCACACCCATGCCAAAGGCACCTAACCAGCCAAAATGTGTACTATGACTGTCTGAACCAAAGATCACTTCCCCTGGTAAGATCAATGCTTCTTCACTAATGACTTGATGACAAATACCGCGTCCTACTTCAAAGAAACGTTTGATCCCTTGTGCTTTTACCCATTCACGGATTTCTGCATGGTTTTGGGCGTGTTGGGTTGTTGGCGCGGGCACAGCATGGTCTAATGTAATTGCAATTCGCTCTGGTCTTGTGATGTGCGTTGCACCAATTTCAGCAAAAATTCGTCGAATGGCGGCTGTGTTATCATGACTGAAGATCAAATCAGGTGTGATGTCTAATACATCACCTGCGCGCGCTGTCGGGATACCTGCTGCACGTGCCAAGGCTTTTTCTGCAAATGTAAATCCACTCATTGCGCTGCTCCCATCAAGAGATCATCAATCTGCTGCATGCTTAGCGTGCTGATATCAGCTTGTTGTTTAATTGTTTGGGTAATAGCCCGTAGCGTATCGTCATCAATATTAAGCCCCAATGCTTGGGCACGATTCCGCACAGCGTTCCACCCTGTCAGACGATGCCCGATGCTGATCTCTCTTGATAGCCCAAAATCAGCCGGGTTAATGGCTTCATAAGTGCTTGGATCAGCCAATACAGCTTTGGCATGAATCCCCGCCTTATGGATAAATGCACTTGAGCCAGTGATGTAGTTGTTAAATGGAATATCTAAGTTGCAAAACCTAGCAATTGTACGGTCAATCTCTGGCAGTAATGACAGGTTATATTTGCTTACATAGGCGCGATTGATGGTGTAAAGCCTGGCAATTAATCCGCCTAACGGTGTGATACCGTTACGTTCTCCAATTCCTAACACCGTTGTGTCAATATGGGTTGCCCCAGCCTCTAGAGCGGCGCATGCATTAGCGATGGCACAACCGCTATCATTATGCCCGTGGAATTCAACATCGAGCTGAGTTAACCGAACAATCTGAGAAACGAGTTGATAGACTTGGCTTGGTAATGCAATCCCAACTGTATCTGCCACCCCCAAACGATCCACCAAACCAGTATCTGCCACAGCTAAATAAACACGCAACAAATCCGCTTCCCGACTGCGGAAACTATCCTCTGTACTAAAGCGCAAAATAATGTGAGGAGCTTGTTCACGAATATATGAGATCACATCTAGTGCAAGATCAATAATTTCTGGAATACTGCGCCCATGACTATGTTCGATTAATTGCGGAGATGTCCCGATCACAACATCCACACCATCCACGCCTGTATCGAGCGCACGCCTAGCATCCTCTTTATTACAACGAATATGTGTTAGCACCTTTAGGTTTAGGTTTTCTTTTACGATCGCACGAATATCTGCCTCGCTTTGTGGTGATGCTAATGGTGAGGTCATCTCCAACATCTCAACACCAAAGGCATCTAACAATCGTGCGATCTCAATTTTTTGCGAGGTGTTGAAGGTAGCTGTACTAAATTGTTCTCCTTCACGCAGGGTACTTTCTATGATGGCGTAATTTTCAAATGACATAATGCTTTTCCTCACAGGCGGGCTAAGGTATCTGCCAACACATTAATTGCTTGTAAATATTCATCCAGGTTTAAGTGTTCATCCGGGGTATGATCCAATGCTGAATCACCAGGACCGTATGCCACGATTGGACAATTCCAAATCGGTGCGACCACATTCATATCCGCTGTGCCTGTTTTATATACAAAACGGGGCGTTCCACCTTGTGCACGGATTGCTCCACGTAATGCGCGACTTAGTGGGTTATTTTTATCTGAAACAACAGCAACCTCACAACCATATGCATGGGTGTTTTCATTGGCTAAATCATTAGCAAGTTGCTGTGGATTAACGCCTGGTGGTAACCGGAAACCAATTGTCATGTTGCACCAACCATAAGCACCATCCTGCCCACTGTTGATCGCTTGTAATGTGGCATCTAATTGCCCAAAGACGCTGTCAATATTGGCATTAAACC
Organism: Chloroflexota bacterium; assembly: GCA_003696565.1. Taxonomy (GTDB): domain Bacteria; phylum Chloroflexota; class Anaerolineae; order Aggregatilineales; family Phototrophicaceae; genus DAOTWY01. Next base: position 8,849 of record RFHA01000407.1, on the reverse strand, counting down.
GATTCACATAAGCACGCACTTGCTCCCAATAGGCAATGGCATGTTCTGGTGCACTAAGAGCAACCCCGGCACTGTGTGCTAAGCCTCCCCGCCATGCCCATTCAATAAGCAACCTCCCTTTGTATCCTAATGTGATGCGATCCCAACCAGATGGTTCACCGATAATGCACAATGCCGGCTGAAATTGCGTTGCGGCATAACGCGCACCTTTACTGCTAGCGACTTCTTCTTCCACCGCTCCTATGACAACGACACGCACGTCATCCGGTAGATCAGCTTGCAGGGCACCTGCTGCAAACGTACATAACGCACCTTTTGCATCAACTGATCCACGACCATACAGTGTTCTATCTTTGATATACACCGGTGGAAACCCACCAAATGTGTCGATATGCCCAAGTAACACAATATCACGATTACCTTTGCCGATGATTCCAACCGCGTTTCCGGCTTCATCTACGTAAGCTTGGTCATAACCATTCTTACGCATCCAATCCACTAAATAATGAACTGCGTCGCTTTCTTGTGTAGATGGGCTGGCAATCGATACCAGATCATAAATTAAGCGTTCTGCATTAAGCATGTGTTGCTTCCTCAATAGCATTGGCTAATCTGTGTAACTCGTCGTATGAGATAGTTAATGGAGGTAATAAACGCAACACATTCAATCCAGCTGGTAGTGCCAATACTCCGATTTCTTGTAATCGTTGTAAAATCGGGGTGACTCGTTCGCGTAGTTCTAGCCCAATCATCAACCCCATACCACGGATTTCACGCACATTTGGCAATTGGCGACGGTTTAATTCACTCATAAGCCATGTACCTTTTTCTTTTGCTAAGCTGGGGAGGTTTTCATCACGTAATGTATGAATAGTGGCTATTGCTGCGGCACACGCTAGTGGGTTACCGCCGAACGTGCTGCCGTGTGTGCCTCGTGCAATTGGTTCACCTCGCCATGCCACTGCACCCATTGGCATACCCCCGCCTATCCCTTTACCTAACGCGATGATGTCCGGTAAGATACCAGCATGTTCAAACGCAAACCAAGCTCCAGTACGCCCAAAACCGGTTTGGATTTCATCAACAACAAGTAACACACCAGATGCATCACATAAGGCTCTTAGTTCTTGTAAATAGGTCATATCCGCCGGATACACGCCCCCTTCACCCTGCACCACTTCTATTACTACAGCTGCGGTTTGATCTGTGATAGCTGCTTGTACTGCCGCTAGGTCGTTCAATGTCACATGCTCAACATCAATACCCCAACCGGAAAATGGCTCGCGATATTTTTTATTCCAGGTGAGCGAAAGTGCGCCCATTGTTCGCCCATGAAAGCCTCGTTTAATAGCAATAATCTCGGGTCTGTTCGTTAGCAGGCGGGCAACTTTTAATGCACCTTCTATGGCTTCTGTACCACTGTTACACAGAAAAAAGTGGTTGATTTCTGACGGGAGAATAGTTGCTAGTGTGCTATACAGTGTTGCACGTTGATCATTGTAAAAAATCTCTGGGCATGTCATCAATTGTGCTGCTTGTGTGTTGATTGCCTGTATAACCGCTGGATGGCTATAACCAAGCAGTGCGACACCTTGCCCGCTGGTTGCGTCTAAATAGGCGTTTCCCTCATCATCCCATAATGTGCAACCATCACCCCGGATGATGGTTAATGGACGCTTGCTATATGCGCCAGAAGTATACCGCGACTCTATTTCTTGAACATTTTGCACGTGTATCATGATACAAAAACCGTCCCCATGCCATTTAGTGCTTGTGTGATTGGATGATCTACCCGCCCATCACCGATGATGACACGCGATACCCCGCCAGCTAAAGCCTCTTGTGCGCCGAGCACTTTGCGCTTCATACGTCCTTGTGCCCAATGCATCGCCTCATCAATCTGTGTCGCTGGAATTTGAGTAATCAGGCTGTTTGGATCACTAAAATCACGTAAAAGCCCTGGCACGTTACTGAGAATGAGTAGCTCTTCAGCGTTTAATGCACTTGCTACGGCTGCACTGGCTCGGTCTCCATCGATATTGAGATACCCGTCTGCGCTGATCGCCATTGGTGTGATAACGGGCACATACCCTTCGCGCAGTAATTGGCTAATACGTTCTGCATCTACATTGATGATACTGCCGCTGTAATCATCCCGTATGACACGAACACGCCCATTTATGACTGCACGTATGGTAGTCTTGCGCTCACCATAAATAACATCCGTCAAACCGATTGCACTCAAGTTATATGACCATAATAACTCGACGATTTCTCGGTTTACTTGTTGAGCTGCCTCTACAAAAATGTCACGTATTTGTGGAGTGGTATAACGTGAGCTATGTCCACTTGGGGAAGTTAACATTTGCACCGCGATCCCACGCTCTTCGCATAGTTGTTGCATCCGGGCACTCACACCATGCACAACAACTAAAGGGCGATTAATCTGTGCCAAATCAGCACAGGCTCGCGGCAGATTTAACCCCTCACCACCGCCTAACTTCACCACCAGCGTATTCATATGTGTCCTCCTTTATGGATAGATACCGGGGAACTGTAACCCCATACATTCGTCAAACCCAAGCATTAGATTCATACACTGTACTGCACTGCCAGCCGCGCCCTTTCCCAGGTTATCTAACGCAGCAATGACCACAACGTGCTTTCCGTCTGCATCAACTTCAAAACCAATGTCACAGTAATTTGTTCCTGCTACAATCCGCGGCTCTGGAAAACGGTGTAAACCTGTCTTACCACTAACAAGTCTGATAAATGGTTCATCACGGTATGCCGCACGATACAATTTCCATAAATCTTTTTCTGTCTGGGGCTGGTTAAAATAACAATGGGCTGTTAGGTGAATGCCTCGCACCATTTCAATCGCCGTGACTGCAAAATGTGTTTGAATGTCTGTGCCGAGTATCATCTGGATTTCTGCCATGTGGCGGTGCCCGGTTGGCTTATAGGTACGTACTGCTCCGCTACGAATTGGGTGATGTGATCCCTCGTTTGGGCTGTTGCCCCCCTCAGATGATCCAACCTTAATTTCAATGGCTGCATGATCTAATAACCCAATAAGTGGACGTAAAGCCAAATTCACGGCTGTTGCATTGCATCCTACGCCACTAGCATACGCTGCGCCACGCAGTAGTGTACGGTTGACTTCTGGTAAGCCATATATAAACCGAGCAAGCCATTCTGGAGCAGGGTGGGGGTGCCCGTACCAACGTTCATACTCTTCCGGTGTGTTCAAACGGAAATCTGCCGAGAGGTCAATAATTGTTGGCGCAAGTGTTGCGTAATAATCAATTTGGCGAGCGGCTTCTCCATGCGGCAGACATAAAAACAACACGTCACACGTCTGTAATGCATCTGGATGAATAAACTGCAACTTGGATATACCACGCATATTAGGATGTACAGTATGAACATAACGCCCTGCCTGTTGCCGGCTGGTGATTTGCGTTACGTCTACTAATGGATGAAAATGCAACAACCGGAGCAATTCTCCGCCGGTGTATCCACTGCCTCCCACAATGCCAACGTTTATCATACTCGCACCTCAACCTGATTAAGCGTGTAAGCTACAACCTCGGCTGCGATGTCTACCCCTGTTGGTGCGCTGCTGTTACGAAATTCCATCGTGTGGTTAATTTCATTAACCAACAACTGCCCATCAGCATCTTCTAAAATATCAATTGCTAAAATCCCACCACCAACTGCCGCCGCTGCACGCTGACACAGATCATCTAACACTGGTGTGATAGGGCAGTTAGAAGCCGCCCCGCCGCGTGCAGTATTGGTAATCCAATGATCTGATTGACGATAAATCGCGCAGATCGTCCGGTCACCCACCACAAACGCACGAATATCCCGCCCAGGCTTTTCAACATATGCTTGGATGTAATAAGTGTGATGATTGTAATCCCCCAATGTTTGCCGATGTTCAATGATTGCTTCTGCGCTGTCACGATCATTAACCCGTGCTAATAATCGTCCCCAAGACCCTGTGACTGGCTTGAGTACTGCTGGATAGTTCACGTCACTGATTGCCTGCATGGCACTTTCTGGTGTAAAGGCAACACGGGTAGTGGGTTGTGGAATATGACACCGTGATAACGCTAAGCTTGTTTGCAGCTTATCTGCACAAATTGCAGCTGTTTGATAGGTATTGATGGTTTGTATTCCCCAGGTATTGAGGATGGCTAATGTATACATCCCCCGTGATGTGCTGACACAACGTTCAAGAATTAAGTCATAGTCCTGCCAGGGAATGCCAGTTGGCGCGGGTTGCCCCGCACCACCGGTGATGTCAATGTTTAACTCACGATCTAATAGAATATCCGGCTGTATACCCGCCTTCTCAAACGCTTGTATCAATAACTTTTCTTCTGCACGAATGTGTGTCACCAAAATACCGAGTCGCATTTATTCCCCCCAATCTTCTTCAACTTCTGGGGCAAGTTCTAACTGCAGCGGATTTAAACTGATGATCTCTAATTCTGCTCCGCAATCTGGGCAGGCGATGATTTCGTTTTCCATCGCATCTGCTGGGATATTTAGTTCTGCATCACATTCTGGGCACATTTTTCTCTCCTTAATAAAATAAACAAATGATTAAACCCAACAAAAAACCGTCACCCAGTTCTGGATGACGGTTTGCTTTATCAACATAGGCAAACAAAACTATCCAGAACTGTCGTCCGGTAGTGATTTTTTACCTTTTGTTTTATCAATCATGATATTGAACATCGTTAAAACCTTATCTAAAACAAAAAACCCGCCTTGTCTGGGCGGGGAGATAACTTGCTCGCTTTTTATTCTTGCATCACAAAGCACAAAAAGCCCAGACACTTACGTTTGAGTGCAGGTTTTTTTGGCTTTTTTCACGGATGCTAGGTTAAACATAATATCTCCTGTTTTCAACGTTGCAAAGTTTATCATCATCAATTGGCGACGACAATAGGTAACCTGCACAAAATATCTTCAGCACAATAAATAAAAACGGCACAAATCATTGTGCCATTTGAACTAAATAGTGGAAAACCCTGCTAAAAGACTGCCTTAAATATCTAAATTACGCACCTTCTTGGCATGGGTTTGAATAAACCGGCGGCGTGGCGGTACACTGCTGCCCATCAACATATCAAAGATACGATCCGCTTCTGCTGCGTCTTCAATCGTAACTTGAAGCAACGTCCGACGCTCAGGGTCCATTGTTGTATCCCATAATTGATCTGCATTCATTTCACCAAGACCCTTATACCGTTGTACATGCACGCGATCCGGATTCTTGAAGTTCTTTAATGCTTTCTCTAATAACGCGCTTTCGCTCATGCCTGGTTCATTATAAACATATTGCATATCCTTGCTGTTTTTAAGTAAATAAATGGGCGGTTGAGCAATATACAAATGTCCTTCTTGTATGAGTGGTAACATATGCCGGAAGAAAAACGTCAACAGCAATGTCCGGATGTGACTTCCATCAACATCCGCATCTGTCATGATAATGACACGCTCATAGCGGATTTTATCAACCTGAAAATCTTCACCAATACCAGTTCCTAATGCGGAGATTAACGCTTTAATCTCATTATTGTCTAAAATTTTATCTAGACGAGCGCGTTCTGTGTTTAAAATCTTACCGCGTAGGGGTAAAATCGCCTGAAAATGCCGATCTCGCCCTTGCTTAGCTGTACCACCTGCAGAGTCTCCCTCAACGATGTAGATTTCTGCGCCTTCACCATGCCGTGAACAATCAGCTAATTTGCCTGGCAGCGTGCTGCTTTCTAACAGGCTTGGTCCACTCCGCACCAAATCACGCGCTTTACGTGCTGCCTCACGCGCACGTTTGCTGGTCATGCATTTGTCAATAATCCGGCGAGCTTCTCTTGGGTTTAATTCCATGAATTCATAAAATGCTTCAGAAACAACCTGAGAAACAGCCCCTTGTACTTCAGGATTCAACAATTTTACCTTGGTCTGGCTTTCAAACTGCGGATCAGGATGCTTAACACTCACGATCGCAGTGATGCCTTCCATGGTGTCATTGCCAGAAAAATTTGAATCTTTATCTTTCAATATGCCGTTTTTACGAGCATACCGATTGATTACACTTGTAATGGCTGTGCGTAAACCCGTCACATGTGAGCCACCATCTGGTGTGCTGATGGTGTTTGCAAATGCTAACTCAGTCACTGTTGCTGAGTCAGTATATTGAAAAGCGACTTCCACACCAATGTTCAACGCCGGATTATTACCATTGGCAGGAATTTCAATTTCACGTTCACCATACACTGGGTCATGTAACGGTTTGCGGTTTCGGTTAAGATAACTCACAAATGACTTCAACCCACCTTCAAAATAAAACGTTGTTTCTCGTGGAATTGGTTTTTCCCGCTCATCACGGAGGGTAATGGTCACGCGCCGTGTGACAAATGCCATTTCACGAAAACGGGTTGCCAGCGTGTTATAGTTAAATTCATTCTGATCCATTACCGTAAAATCTGGATAGAACGTAATCGTTGTCCCGGTTGATTCGCCTGGCTCTAATGGGTGAACCTGCTCCACCTCACTTTGGGGAACACCGCGATGATAAACTTGTCTCCATAAGTATCCATTACGGTAGACTTCTGCCCGAAGTTCACGAGATAGAGCATTCACGGCGGATACCCCCACACCATGCAGCCCACCGCTTACTTTGTATGCATTGCTGTCGAATTTGCCGCCAGCACCGACTTTCGTCATGACAATTTCCAGCGTAGATTTACCTGTTTCCTTATGCAACCCAACTGGAATACCAACTCCATTATCCGCAATTGAAACACCGCCATCTTCTCTCAGTGTTACCATAATCCGGTCACAACGACCAGCTAATGCTTCATCAATGGAATTATCAACAACTTCATAAATTAAATGGTGTAATGCTCGGATGTCTTTACCACCAACATACATACCTGGGCGAAGGCGTATATGTTGCATGGGATCAAGATATTTGATGCTATCTTCATCATAAACCGTTCCATCCGGCGCGATCTTTCGATCTGTCATGTTTTAACCTCGTCAAATAATGGCAAGATTTCTAGTTGAACAAGCGTTCCTTTCTTCATTAATTATACCTGACTGCTGGCACTGGAACAATAGCCCATAAAAAAACGTTTAACGCTTCAAATTACCTGTTCTCAATTGCATGGTTTTTGAGTATACTTTTTAACATATACGCCTCTGTAGCTCAGTGGATAGAGCAGCGGTCTTCTAAACCGTTGGTCGGGAGTTCGAATCTCTCCAGGGGCGCAAAAAACACCCATTAGCAAAAATATGGGTGTTTTTTTAGATCGACCAACAACCTACTACTAATTTTAGAATGGGCTAAATTGCCATCAATTCTTCATAGAATGCTTTTATTTCTTCAGATGGCTTGAGGTTACGCTCTTTGAGCCACGCTATCCAACTTTGATAGTGAGCCGCTGCCTCGCTCCGCCGTCCCATATAATGATACAAATTCATTAAATCGCGCCGCAGAGCTTCGTTCATTGGATCAGCATCCACGCCTTTTTGTAGTAGCATCAGCGCAATTTCATCTCGCCCACGCTCATGCCAAACGTTTGCCATCTCCGTTAGAACCTCAATATATCCGGCTACAAACTCTTCACGCCGATTTTGAATCCAAGTGTCATTATGTCCTTTCAAAAACGGTCCACGATACAACTCTGCTGCCCGCTGCCAGGCTGCCATCTTTGTCTCTGGGTTATCGATGCTTCTGGCAACCATCAAGTTATCCACAAACTCGCTCACATCATAATAGATAGGCAGTTCTGGATTAACCATATAATACCCATCTTCATGGACTAATACATCTGCATCTAAGGCTTTATGTAGCCGACGTTTGGTCACATGGAATACATTAACTGCTTGTTCTAGGTTTAATTCGGGCCAAAATGCCTGGCAAATCTCTGAACGGGTAACAACTGGACGATCCAATGCAAAAAACAATAACAACCGGGGTAAATGTCCTTCCCAGTTATCAATAGGTTGATTATTCAACATAACAAAACCCGGACCTAAACCATAAACTTCCGCAGTTTCATCGGTTTTTTCGGTTTGTGTTGTCCCATAAAATCGACGGTTAATAACCTCATTGTCTTTTAAAATAATGGCACGTTTTTGTGCGATCATTGAAACCCAGGGTAGGCGTGGTAGTGTACGACTGTTGATAACAATCTTGCCATGCGCCGGGAACTTGCTGGAGAGCCGTTCAACAAAGTGTTGAACATCGTCTGATTGATCACTGAGATCAAATTCATCAAATACTAAAATAAACGGTTCTTTGCTCATTTCTGCAATATCTTGCAAAAATGTTTCTAGGATTGTGTTAAAATGTTGATATGGTTCTTTAAATACCTCTTGTGGCAGCATATTGGTGTGTCTACCAAACATTGGATATTGGTCTGCTAGACTGTTGGTCATACTGTACACAAATGAACGCAAATCAACATCATCTTGACCAATTGCATAATAAAATACTCTATAGTCTGTTTCATTCATTAATTTAGCAACTAACATCGAACGAAAACGGCTATCTGGATGTAATAGAATAATGCGAGCTTTTGGGGCTTCTTGTAAAAAAGTTTGATAAGATGCTTCAAGTAAATCATGTAGACTCATGCGCTTCCATCCCTTAAAATTTGAAACATATAATTTCATTATACAGGATAAACAATTCTTTTGCTAATGATTCGTTATGCATTAAAAAAGCTGTTTAGTGTGAGGTTTGTTAATTAAATGAATAAAAAACCTGGTAGACCTTTGGGCGTAACACTTGCGATTTTAGTTAGTGTCATGCTCTATAC
>RFHA01000066.1 GCA_003696565.1 Chloroflexota bacterium | reverse complement strand
TCCATATATGGCATCATAATATCTGAGACAATTAAGTCTGGCACTTGTGTTAAGCTGTTCATCACCTCTAGGGCTTCTTTACCGTTTTGTGCGGTGATCACAGTGTAATCATCTAGTTCCAGGATGTCTCGTATACCGAGTAATAAATTAGGTTCATCTTCTACAACAAGTAGCGTCGCTTTTTTTGACATAGGTTTATTTCATGCTAATTACCGAAAGTAACAATTCTATTATAGATTAACTCATAGTGTTTGAAGTTAGTTTTTTATGAAATTTTATGAAAGCCTCAGGTGAATCGCAGTGGCATCGTCATGAATCTTAGGTCTGGGATAGTGTTTTCGCTCGGAATCGTGTTGTTCAATCGTGCGTAGATGCTGCAAATATGCCTGAATACCTTGCTGATCGACCCATTCCGCCATCAATGATAGTCGATTTGGGGCTTCTGGCGGCAATAAAAAGCCATCGCTACACAATATAACATCCGTCACACCGTCTAATGAGATTTGATTGGTTTGCACATAATCTGCCAGTTCTTCCATGCCATTTAATACTCCGATTCCGATGTTGGGGTCAGTATTGCCTTGTGGGTCAGTATAATTGTGTAATAAACCACGCCGTTTATTTTTGCGGATGATGGGGTCTGCATCTTGCGCATTGATTAAGCCTTTTTCCCAGTGTGGTGGGATTGTTTGAGTGATACTTTCAACACGTCCATCTTGAGTAAAAACTATCAACTCTGTATCCCCGACATGAGCATAATCTAATAACCGTTGTTGTAAATCCACACGGGCGATTGTCACCACACAAGCCGGCAGAACCAACCGAAAATAACGCGGATCATCAGCATAAGGGGCAAGCCCAGGCTCTGCCTCAAAAATTGCCTGCGGCGTGAAATCGCCATAAACATCCCGTGCGAACATGCGTAATCGCCGGTTACAACTTAATAGGACGTTGTTCATCACCCATGATTCATTTAATAATGAGATGATGCTATCCCGCACAACACTCGCCGCGAATGCCGCGCCAGTGAGATCAATATCACCATCTAATGCGCCCCAATTGCGACATGATACCACGCGATCCGTCACACCGTCGATGACTGCCATGGTGATAAAGCGTCCATCGTTGGCGTAAAATAGGGCATCTTCATTGATACGTCCGGCAACACCTTCACAGATTGATTCCAGTCTGACCATTTTATCCTCTACGGTGAATATCGATTAAATCGGAAAGTAATGCGAACCCTGTTTGACGCGGACCAGCCCCCGCACCGATGAGTGTAATATCGCCCATTAAATCGGTACGGTACGTGATGGCGTTTGTCGCCCCATTGACGTTTGCGAGTGGGTCAGTGAGTGGCAAGCGCATTGGGCGCACACTTCCACCGTCACAGGTGATAGATGCTATCAGCTTATAACGCTCACCAGCAGCTTGGGCGGCGGCAATGTCCTCCGGCGTAATTTGCGTAATGCCAGTTACGTCTAGGTCGCTTAATGTTAATTCTAATCCGAATATGGCTGCACTAAGAATAAGGATTTTTGCCGCGGCATCCCACCCCTCTACGTCGCCGCTTGGGTCTGGTTCTGCATAGCCTAGTTGTTGGGCTTGTTTTAAGGCATCGGCGTATGTCATGCCGCTTTCCATTTGGGTCAGGATGTAATTGGTGGTGCCATTGAGGATTCCGCGTGCCTCTGTAATGGCGCAGCCGGCTAAGGCTTGCTTGGCTAAACGGATGGCGGGCGTGCCTGCCATAACTGTGGCTTCATACAGTAAATGAGAACGTGTTTGTTCTGCCTTGCTTTGTAATTCCTGAAATGCCACGGCTAAGGCACCTTTGCTTGCCAAAACAGCGTGTTTACCAGCACTTAACGCCTGACGGCAAACATCTAACCCGGGCTGCCCGGTTTGGAGGTCGGTTGGGGTAACATCGACAACGGCATCAATTTCATCATGGGTGATGAGCGATAAAAACGCTTCTTGTGTGGCATCTGGTAAATCATGATAATCGTTTCGTGTTAACACAGTTTTTATATCCAACCCATTGGGGTTATATAAAGTGCCGCGTGTGCGGGTATGAATAGCGACAATCTGAATGTCTAGGTGATAATCTTGTCGCAGAGTTTGTGCTTTTTCCTGTAAAATTTGAGCAAATGCTTTGCCAACTGTTCCAAAGCCATTGAGTGCAATTTTCATGCAGTTATTTCTCCAACCTGAAAAATACCCCGATAATTTTCAAACCATATAATTGTATTGCACCATACCGTAAATTACTATCCAATTACTTAACTTCTAAAGGCTTAATGAAGCATAAAATTTACTTAACGTTAATCCGATGCGTGTATCATTCTCATAATCAAGAGATACGGTTTACCAAACAGGGGATAACATATATGACAAGCGAACGTATTTTAGTAATTGAAGATGAGGCGCGTATTGCGCAGTTTATTGAGCGTGGTTTGATTTATGAGGGGTATCGTGTGAATGTGGCGCGCGATGGTCAAACTGGGTTGGCGATTGCACGGGATAACCCGCCGGATTTGGTCATATTAGATTGGATGTTACCCGGTTTGGATGGGTTAGAAGTGTGTAAGCGGTTGCGTGCAGCAAGCGATGTGCCGATTTTGATGTTAACCGCTAAGGATGACATCAACGACCGCGTAACGGGCTTAGATGCTGGTGCCGACGATTATTTAGTCAAACCCTTCTCTGTAGATGAATTAATGGCGCGGGTTCGGGCGTTGTTCCGCCGTGTAACCCCAACTTCCCGCCCAGAAATTTTGCGTTTTTCTGATTTAACACTGGATACTGGGACACACCGTGCCCATCGTGGTGAACGAGCGATTGACTTGACTGCCAAAGAATATGAACTGTTGGAATTGTTCATGCGTAACCCCCGCCAGGTCTTAACACGAGACGTGATTTTTGACCGTGTTTGGGGGTATGACTTTGGTGGCGAGAGCAACATCATCGAGGTCTATGTGCGTTATTTACGCCAAAAGACTGAAGCCGAATCAGAGCCACGTCTTATTCATACAGTGCGCGGCGTAGGGTACGTTTTGCGCGAGGAATAAATGACTATTCGTAAACGGCTTACACTGTCGTATGCCGCTTTGTTGACAACCATTATTATCTTCTTTGGGGTAGTCACCTATGGCGTGATGCGCTTTACGATGATTAGCAACATCGACAGCGGCTTGGCAGAAACAGCTAGCTTAATTGTGACAAATAGCCGTATTTTACCGGCTACACAAATCGGCACATCTACGCCGTTTGAAATTGAACTCCCATCATTAAATCTATTGCGTGCGCCTGGCGTTTATGTTCAGGCATGGGCAATAAATGACGGATATTTTGAGTTTAAAGGCGCGTCCATTACAGCGGCTGCCCTGTTAGATAACCCCCTAGACCCTAACGCGCTTGGTATTGACCACGATTATTTTAGTAACGCAACCGTTGCCGGGGTAGAAATGCGCGTGCTGACTAAGCCCATTATCCAAAGTGGTAGTGGGCGGTTTGTTGGTAATATTCAAGTCGCGGTGGATTTACACACAGTTAACCAAGCTTCCGAAACACTTTTGATTGTGATGATTGTGCTTTCTACTGTGGCGATTGTTGGCTCATGGATATTGGGGATGTGGTTCTCTCATCGTGCGCTGAAGCCGATTGGGGAAATCACCCGTACCGCTGCTTCTGTGGCACAAACCAACGACCTCAAAACTCGCCTAGATTGGCATGGTCCGTACGATGAACTTGGGCAGTTGGTCGCTGTGTTTAACCAGATGATGGCGCGGCTTGAGCATCTCTTTAGTGTGCAACAGCGGTTTGTTGCCGATATTAGCCATGAACTCCGTACACCCTTAACCGCTATCAACGGCAATTTAGAACTGATGCGTATGTATGGGGCGGATGACGAAACCCTAGAAGCTCTAGAAAGTGAAGCTAAGCGGATGGCGCGTTTGGTGAATGACTTGCTAATGTTGGCACGCGCAGATTATGGTGGTGTGACGGTAGACCGCTATCCACTTGATTTAGATACAGTGGTGATGGAAGCTTTCCAGCAAATCCGTGTTTTAGCAAAAGATCGTGATTTGACGGTCAGTTTAGGGCAGTTTACACCGGTGCGGATTTATGGCAATGCCGATCGGATGAAGCAGGTGATTTTAAACTTGGCAAGCAACGCTATTAAATTCACGCCGGACGGTGGAGAAGTTATCATCGGGTTGGAAAACATCAACGATCATGCAGTGTTATGGGTGCGAGATACTGGGATTGGTATCTGCGAAGAGGACTTGCCGCGTGTGTTTGATCGCTTCTTCCAGTCAGAAACATCACGCACGGCTAACGGCAGTGGTGGCTTTGGCTTAGGGTTATCAATTGCCAAATGGATTGTGGAAGCGCATGAAGGAGTCATCAATGTGACCAGTAAGCCTAACCAAGGCACAACGTTTACTGTTACCATCCCGGTTTATGATGATACTCACACGCAAGATCATCACCTCAACCGAGACGCACATAAACGCGCTACTCGTCCTCGTATTGCTATTATCCGACGCTAATTCTTCTTTTTACTAAGAGATGTGGATGCACACTACTGTAATCAATGGTAAAATCCTCGCATGATTGATTAGCCTGTGTTGGCTCTTAAGGATGCCATCAAAAACATAATAAATAACTGAGGATGATTTATGAGCGAGTGGACTCCAATTATTGGTTTGGAAGTACATGCTGAAATGTTGACGCGCAGCAAAATGTTTAGTGCGTGCCCGGTGGTGGATAGTGTGGAAGCGGCACCCAACACCGCCGTTGATCCCTTATCATTGGGGATGCCCGGAACGCTACCAGTCATTAATCAACTGGCTATGGAATATGGGTTGATGGTTGGTTTGGCACTCAATTGTGAAATCCCGCCTTTTAATCAATTTGCCCGCAAGAGCTACTTTTATCCTGATTTACCCAAAGGGTATCAAATCAGCCAATATCAGTATCCCCTGGCGGTGAATGGGTATATTGACATCACACTAGAAAATGGTGACATCAAACGCATCGGCATTACCCGCGCACATATGGAGGAGGACACCGGTAAGCTAACCCACGTTGGGCATGGGGCAAGCCTGGTGGATTACAATCGTGCTGGCGTGCCTTTGCTAGAAATCGTCTCTGAGCCGGATATCCGCAGTAGTGCAGAAGCCGAGGCATATGCCCGCAAGCTCCGCGCTATCTTGCAATATTTAGGCGTGAATCATGGGGATATGTCTAAAGGTATCTTGCGCTTTGAGGCAAATGTGAGCGTGATGCACAAAGATGACAAAGGCTTCCGCACCCGTACTGAAATCAAAAACCTGAACAGTATCCGCAGCATGGTACGCGCAATTGATTATGAAATTGCCCGTCAGATCAAGCTATATGAAAGTGGGGATACTGTTAAGCCTGCTACCCTGGGCTGGGATGAGCAGAATGGTAAAATTCTCATCCAACGCTATAAAGAACGCGCGGATGAATATCGTTACTTCCCTGAGCCGGATTTGCCAATCGTGGAGATGCAACCGGAATACGTTGAATCCGTGCGGCAAAAATTACCTGAATTGCCAGATGCTAAAAAAGCTCGGTTTATGGATGTTTTGGGGTTAAGTGAATATGACGCGCGGCAGCTAGTCGCGGAGCAGGCGATCGCACATTTCTATGAAGATGTGTTAGCTGCCGGGGCAGATGCCAAATCTGCCGCTAATTGGATTCTCGTCAGTTTGTTCAGCCTGTTTAATAAAGAAGGCGTTGACCGCGAGACCGTGAATGACACGCCCATCAGTGCGGCGAACCTGGCAGAACTGGTTAAACTGGTGGATTCCGGCACCATCAACAAAGGCACTGGTGAAAAGGTATTAAGCATGATGTGGCAAACAGGCGACTCTCCACAGGCAATTGTTGAACGTGAGGGCTTGGCGCAGGTCAGTGATGAAGCCGTTATTGGGGCGGAAGTGGATAAGGTATTAGCGGCAAATGCTGGCTTGGTAGACCGCTTTTTAGCCGGTGAGCAAAAACTCTTTGGCGCGCTGGTTGGTAAAGTTATGGGGGCATTTAAGGGGCGGGCAAACGCTCAGGTTGTTAATAAGATACTCCAAGATAAGATCAACGAAAGAAAGTCATAACCCCTCATCTCTAGGGGTATTGCTAAGTTAAATTTTATAGTAGAATATATGTTCCAAAGAGTGACGAGGAGAAAACAGCATGGCAGGCTGGCACCAGACAATTATTGTTGGTAATGTTGGGCGTGACCCAGAATTGCGCTATACACCAAGCGGAACACCGGTTTGCAGCTTTTCTGTCGCCGTGAGTGAAAAATGGAATGATCGACAGAGCAACGAACAACGAGAAAAAACCACCTGGTATCGGGTGACCTGTTGGCGGCAACTGGCAGAAACCGCCAATCGATTTGTGCATAAAGGGATGCAGATCATGGTCGTTGGCACTGTGGAGGCAAATGCCTATATGAATAATGCCGGCGAAGCGGCAGCAAGCTTAGACCTGACGGCACGTGATGTGCGCTTTTTAGGCTCACGTGATTCACAAGCAGGAGATACCGCTGGTGGGTATAACCAGGATGATGAATATGGTCCGCCTCCAACTGATATGAACGACATCCCATTTTAGGATTTTGGGGCAGGGCGTGGCGTTATCCTGCCCAAAACCTACCAAGGGATGCTGCTCCTTAAAATCCCCACGCGGTTCTGGCTTCCTGTACGATTTGACCCGTAATAGACGATTTTCCGTTACAATGAGAATGGAGAATAAACGTCAAAGACAGGTCTTGAATTATGCGCTATGAACAGTTGATCCGGCAGTTGCCATTATTTACCCGGCTGCCGGATGAATATATGGAATGGATTCGGGAAGCGTGCCGTTTGATGCGTGTTGACCCTGGGGAGTATGTCTTTCGTCAGGGGGATGTAGCACGTGGGTTATACATGATGGTGACCGGGGAGGCGGTGCTAGTTAGGCAATTGCCGGATGGACGTATGCAGGAGTTAGCTGTTGTCCGTCCTGGGCAATATCTCAATGAGCAGGCTTTATTCCGCGAAGGGCAAGAAACCGCCTCATTAGAAGTCACCCAAACGGCAACAGTGTTATTGATCTCTCGTGATTTGTTATGGCGCATTGTTTCATATCATCCTGAACTGAAGCACTATCTGCCTATTCCTGTGGAAGCTGCACAGGATATGGCGAGCAAGCAAGTCTTCAAAGGGCAACGTGAGAGTGAAAAAATCCTATTGGATATACGGCGGCACTGGTGGGCATTTGCTCGGCGTTTTTGGCTCCCGCTATTGCTGATGGGTGTGGCGTTTGGTGTGGCTGCGGTTTTACCCATAGCGTTTTTAAGCTTGGTTGTAGCGGGTTTCTTTGGCGTGGTGATCCCTGGCACGATGATGGTGTATTATTATCTGGAATGGCGCAATGACCATGTCATCATCACAGATCAACGCATTATCCGTATTCACCAAATTATCCATAGTTTTAAGACAGATATTACTGAAGTACCGCTTTCTAGTGTGCAACAGATTAACGCGGATATTGTAACGGCGGATATTTTCTCCCGTATTTTTAATTATGGCACGGTAGAAATCCGCACGGCGGGGGATGCTGGCAACATTCGTATGACCCTCATGCCAGACCCGGAAGGTATTCAAGCGTTAATTTTTCAGAATCGTGATCGTCATCAAGCCAATCAAGAGAGCGAAACCCGCAATGTTATCCGTGCTGAAATTGATCAGATTTTGAAAGGAAAGACAGCCCCTCAACAAACCAAAACAGAAGCGCGTGTTGTCACACGGCAAACGGGCTTTAATACGCCTTTCCAGACTAGGTTTGTAAATGAAAAAGGTGAGACGATATATCGTAAGCATGTTATCTATTGGTTGCGGGGTATCTGGCTACCAGCGATGTTGATGTTGGGCACGGTGGTTTTCTTCTTTGTGTTAATTTTGGGTGGTGGGCTTGGCTTAGGATTTTTAGGGTATCTATTGGATGGGCTGTTGTTCTTATTGTCAGCAGGTTGGATATATTGGGTAGATTGGGATTGGCGTAACGATATGTATGTGGTGGGGGATGAGATGATTAAGATCATCCATAAACGCCCGTTGTGGTTCCAAAATGAGGAAGATCAGATTTTAGTAGAGCGTATTGATAATGTTGCGTCTTTTCGGAATGGTTTTTTTCGTACGCTTTTGAATTATGGGGATGTCAAAATTTCGTTGTTGGGTGGGGATAAAGGTGATGAAAAGTGGTTTGTGGCTATACCCCGCCCGCAGGACGTTCAAGCAGAAATTACTCGCCGCCAACAAAGACAACGTAATAAAAAAGAAGCTGAGGCAGAGCGTAAACGCCGGGAAGAAATTGCCGAGTATCTTGCCGTCTATCATGAAACGGTGCAAGGGGAACACGCTGCACAAAGTGCGCCACAGATTGATCCAGATATTAGCCCGCTGATCCCAACACAATCATCATCTGTTACGCCGCCGCCACATCAACAACGCCCACCACGCCGCTTACCACGTAACCGCCCAAGTGTCGGCAATCGCCCAGTGCGCGGGGTACGCCCGCCCTCTGTGCCTAATACCAAACAGGAGGATGAATGATGAAACTGACTTGTATTCATTGTGGAAAACCAATCCCCGCTAATCATATCAATATCAAAGATCAGATCGCACTTTGCCCACACTGTGATACACTCTTTCACTTTGAGGCAAACCGTAAACGTAAACCAACGGAGCGGATCATTGTCATGGATTCCGCGGATGAACTAAGGTTGCTTTATCAATACTATTCCCGCAAGGAACTGACGCAATATCTCGCTGCTGTGATGGTGTTGGCTGTCATTGCGTTTGTGTTGTTTGTTGCACCGGGGATTGTCCTCACAGCCATTGGGACAATTTTAGGCGCGGGGGTGTTTTTGGCATTAGAATATTTATTAAACAATCGGCTGTACATTATTGCGGATAAAAACGGTATCCGTACCCGAACAGGCAGCGTATTACGATTTTTTGCCAATAAAATCGTTAAGCGTGATCATATTCAGCGGGTGGTCTGTGGTGAATCGGCTGGTGGGCACACGGTTTATATCATTAATCACAAAGATAAGCCTATCAAATTACTAGGATATTTGACTGAGTCGCAAGCGCGGTTTATTGTTGAGCGTATCAACGAATTTTATACCACGCCGCTTATAACTCGTAACAGTTTAACCACAAGTGAGTCTTCGGTCAGTTTAAATGACCTGCTCAATCAAGACTCTGAACAAGCAAAATGGAATTAAACAGCACATGACAGATCATAATAACCCTAGTTATCAAGACCGTTTTGATGAAATTTACGCCGATGTGCCAGTAGAGCAGCGTGAGGCATTACGTCGCTTCCGGCTGCAATATCCACCTAAGTTATATGAAGGCTGGTCATATATTGATACCCAAACAGGGGAGCAGACCTTGCTGTTGTTAGTTGGTGGTTTACGGATGGCGGATGCAGCGCACGCCAACATCCCATTACTGGCTGATACCTTCCGCGTGATTGCTCCATCTTATCCACCATTGAACACGATGACAGCCTTGAGTGATGGAATCGCGGCAATTTTACGCCATGAAGGACTAGGAAAGGTACACGTGTTGGCGGGGTCTTTTGGTGGGATGTTGGCGCAGGTGTTTGTTCGGCGGCATCGTCATTTGATTGATAAGCTTGTGCTTTCTACAACAGCCGTATTAGATGCGGATTCTGCCCAGCGGTATCGTCAGGCTCTTGAGATGATTCGACCAATGCCGCCGCAACAAGTGACGGAAGTTGCACAACAAATGATGTTTCAGATCATCGCCCCGCCGGATGATCAAGCTGCGTTTTATCGCGCATATCTAAAGGAACTCTATACGTATCGTGTCGATAAAGCCGCGTTGATTAGCACATATGAGGCGTTGTTGGACTTTGCCCAGAACATCCCTTTATCTTCAGATGATTGGAATGGTCCAACGCTGATTTTAGAATCAGATGATGATGCCACGTTCGATGAAGAAACGCGCTCCCGTGTGCGAGCGTTGTATCCTCAGGCAGCGCATCACGTGTTCCATAATGCGGGACATTCGCCGGCAGCCACCCAACGAGATGAATATTTTGCAGTGGTTAAACGCTTTTTAAACCAGGCATCGGTTTAGCGTAACCGTAAGCTTTGCGCTTGTACATCGTCCATCGCTTCAATGGTATCTTGCAAGCTGTTGATCTCGTCCTGAATTTCTAGCCGGAGGCGTTGTGCCCGTCCACTGTCCACTTCTTTGGTACCCAAGCGGGACATTTGTGCATAGACCGTTGCCAGGGAGGATAGCGTGGTTTCTAACTGGATTTCTGCCCGTTTTACGCCGTTGACGGTGGCTTCTAAATTGGCGAGCTGTTGTTCAAGTTGTTGAACCTGGCGTTCTAGTTCTCGTCGCACTTCTGGGTCTTGTTCACGTTCCATGCGGATGCGGACTTTATCTAGTTGTTGCGGCACCATGCGGCGGTCACGCTCGACTAGCTCATTTTCCTCAAATGAATCAATTTGTAACGCCAGGCTGTACATGTGGGCGATCCAGTCATTAACATCCTCAACAGATTGTAACAGGCTGGCACGTAGTGCGCCCCGGGCGCGTTTTGCTAGCGTCATCATATTACGGCGATATTCCATTGCGTCTTCAATGCGTTTACGTGAAACACGATTTTTAATTTGACCCAGGTCAAACTGCTGCTCAAACTGACGTGCGATTGCCTCTTGCGTGGCTTCTTCGTCTGTCAGGGTAGATAAAACAAACGCCCCTGCTGTTAGCCCACCACCGACCAACCAAAACCAATTTTGCCAGCCATCAAATGGCTGTGGAGCCAGGGCGAATAATAGCAGCGTAAAAATGACCGTGATCCCAACTTGCCAGCTAAAAATAGCCCGTTGCAATACCGCACCAACAGCACGACTACGAATCTCATCCTTTGAAATTTTTTCAGACATATTGCCTTCTGCTTATTATCCTGAACACTTATAAAAAGCTGGGTATCAACAAGTTACTTACGTATGATAGGTGATCAACGTTGCAATGTAATGATACCATCTGTAGGACACATTGTATCCTACAGATGACGGGCGTATGGTATTGCAAGCTACTCGCCGGATTCACCGCCAGCTAAACCTAACCGACGTTTGCGTTCTGCCAATTGCAGGTCAATTTCACTTTGCCCAACAGCTTCATCAATTTCATCGGTGAGGCGTGAGGTTGCCATATCTAGGCGGGCATCTTCACGGTCCAACCGCGCGCGGATTTTTTCTGCCATGCTGCTGATTTCTGCATCGCCTGTTTTGGCAAGACCATCCAGACTCTTGATTGTTTTTGTGGTCACTTTCTTTGCTTCTGCAAGTTCAATCAATGAACGCAAATGCTCACGTTCTTGCTTGATGGTCGTCATTTTGGCTTCTAACTGACGGCGCATCTTCAGCATGGCATCATATTGTTTTTGTTGTTCTTGCCACTGTTCATAATATTGTTGGGCAAGCTGCTGTTTAGTGTTGAGTTCTGCCTGGGCGGCAGCGGCAAGGTCATCTTTGCCACGCATAATAAGCGTATCGATATCACGATCTAGTTTATCTGCGGCAGCGGCGAATTCTTCATACTTGCGCTTGAGGGTGCGCACCGAGCCGCCAACTGTTGCTGCGGAATCTTCCAATGCTTCCAGGTTTTGCTCAGCTTGGCGGATGTATTCATCCATGACTTTTAACGAATTGGCTTCTAACGCGCGGTCAACAATCCCGTGCAAATTGGCGTTGATGAGCGTGCGTACTTTTTCAAAGAATGAGGGCATCGCTAGACTAATCCTTTCAATCCATGCTTTTTCATACCGATTATATCATGTTGTTGCAATTTTGCTTGCTTGTATAAAATACATCGGTTAAGATACTCAAAAAAAGTGAGCGATGACCAATGCCAAAAATATTTATCTCATATCGCAGGTCAGATACACGTGCAATAGCCGGTCGGCTTTATGATCGGTTAGAAATGGCGTTTGGCGACGACAACGTCTTTAAAGATGTAGACGATATTACGCCTGGTGCAGATTTTCGTACAGTTTTGCGGGAAGCGTTGGATGAGTGCGATGTATTGTTGGTGCTAATTGGTAAAGAATGGGCACAAGATAAGCGGTTGTTTGATGATGACGATTTTGTCCGGTTTGAAGTTGCAACTGCCTTACAGCATGAGGGCATGACTGTGATCCCGGTGTTGGTGGATGGGGCACAAATGCCCACGGCGCATAACCTGCCAGACGATTTGCAGGCGTTAGCATATCGTAACGCGGTTGTGATTCGTCATGATCCAGATTTTAGGCGTGATGTGGAACGGTTGATTGACCAACTCAATAAGATTGTCACCAAACAAAATGCGGATAAGCGTGTTTCCTATCAAGAAACAGCTGATCCTCATCAAGATAAAACAGGTTTTCAGGTTGGTGTGCCATCAGCCAAGTATGAAACTCCTAGAGATGGGGTTGCCCTTAGTGGCTTGTTAGTTGGTGGGATATTGGCGATATTAATTGTGGTAGGTGTATTGCTGGCAACCTTAATCATCAATACAGATGATTCCCCTCAATCTAACTTGGATGATTTAGAAGTGGCTCAAACAGATATTGCGAATGGTAGGGCACCGTTTGGTTGGCATCTTCATCAGGAGTTATATCTTACAGAAACAACTGCCGTCAGCAATGAACCCGGCGGTGAACCATATGAGCCGCATACACTTGCTGCTGGTAAGCGCGTTGTGCTGACTTATTTGGATGAAGAAAATGAAGATGATGTGATGCCTGTTTGGGAAATTGTTGATGGGCGGTTGTGGTTTTATATATGGTATGAACCACAGGGCATTATTGGCTGGTTGCCGGCAGACGTGTTAGAAGCAGTATCTGATGAGTGATGCGACACTGGTAAACCGAACAGTTGGTAATTATGTCATCCGTGAGGTGATTGCCGAAGGGGGGATGGCGACGGTTTATCGAGCGTATGATAAATATCGTGGGGTTGATGTTGCTTTTAAGGCTTTACATCAAGAGCTAACCCGCGACCGAGATATTGTCAAACGCTTTGAACGAGAAACGCAAATTATCCGCGCGTTGAATCACCAGCATATTGTGCCGTTATATGATGCCGGGCGGATTGACGATCAACTTTATATGACGATGCGCCTGATGGATGGCGGCACGCTGATTGATCGTCTAAAGGCGGCACGTGCCCCTTTACCAATTGACCAAGTCATTCGCTGGCTCAGTCAATTGGCTAGCGCGTTGGATTATGCGCACAGTCGTGGCGTGGTGCATCGAGATATTAAACCGGGGAATATTTTGATGGACCGGGCGGAAAATGTCTATTTAGCGGATTTTGGTGTGGCGCGTATTGCTGGGCGATCCCAGATTACGGTTGTCGGTGTGACAATGCCGGGGACTATTCATTATATGTCTCCAGAACAGGTAGCAGGGAAGGCGGATATTGATGGACGCTCAGATGTGTATTCGCTCGGTATTTTGGCGTATGTATTGTTAACGTTGCGGTATCCTTATGATAGTGCGCATGAGCAGCAGATTGGCATTATGCACATGAGCGCGCCTATTCCTCGTGTAACAGAGGTGATGCCAATGTTGCCGCCACAAATTGATGCAATCATAGCGCGGGCACTGGCAAAAATTCCATCCCAACGCTATCCAACTGCTGGGGCATTTATAGCGGATTTTGTGCAGGTGTTCATGCCCTCCCGGTCGCTACAAATGAATTCACCTGCTCCTGCCATATCGCCACAATCATTTCACGCTATCCGCCGTTATTGGTGGTTGGTAGCTGGTTGTGGCGTTATCTTGGCGTTGATTCTGTTAGTTCTTGCCTCTCAATAGGTGATTGAGAGTTATGCTTGATTAGGTTCAAGCTGTAATTTGCATAATAAAGTGGTGAATCCGCTCAAAGACATCTTGATGCTCCACATCCTGCGTGAGGATATGCCCACTGGTTTCATACGTATGGCAACTTATTTGAGTGCTGCCAAGTTTTTCTGCCAGGCGTTGTTGATTAATCAATGGCACGGTTGGATCTGCTTGAGAGTAAAGCAACAGGGCTGGCGCGGTTACTTGGGGGGCATATGATGCCGCCAACGTCATGAGTTTGGTCAGTTCTTCTATGGCTTGTGTTGACCAAGTATCATAACGCACCCGCCCAATGACCCGATCGCCACGTTTTTGTTGAAACGCTTTAAGGCGTTCTGGGAACTCACTGTGATCTGGTAGGTGGATGAACGGGCGGATAAACTTAATCCACCTGGCATAAGGTAGCAATTTGTTGCCATGTAACTCTAATGGAGAAGCCATGACGATCAAGCCATCTACAGGTTGTGAGGCTGCCAAGAGAGTAGCTAACAGACCACCCATAGAAAGCCCAGCAACAAAGACATGATCACAGTGTTGCCGCAAGAGATGATAGCCATCCAGCGCGTTAAGATACCAATCTTGCCAATGTGCATGACGGTGCAGCCGATAATCGGTTGCGCCATGTCCGGTTAAGCGTGGTGCATGGGTACTGATCCCTTTTTCGGCTAAATAATCACATAACCACCTCACTTCGTGGGGGGACGCACTGATTCCATGTAAACACAGGCAGCCAATTCTGCCCTGTAAATGTAAAAGCGGTTCTGCTCCGGGCATTAAAGTTGGTAATGTCAATTGAGATTGTCTTCTTCCTCTAATTTTGCAATTTCGGCGGTAGTTTTCTTATGCCATTCCGTAATAAAAGCATAGCCTTCTTCTCGGCTACGGACAATCCGTTTACGATGCTTGCCAGGGGTGGATTGCATAGAGATACGAACCATTTGCTCTTGGACTGGCGTTTCAACAATCATCGCAACAGGGATGTGTTCTAAGTTGTCATTACGATTGGCGCGGTAGCTTTCAGATTGTGCGGCGGGTAAGTTATCACGACTAAAGCGTTTGACCTGCCGGAAGTCAAAGATGATTCCTCGCAAATTTTCCACCCCGATTTTTTGAACAAAACGCAAGCCCGTGATATAGACTTGTGCCGTCATGTCCGCTGTTAAAATGTCACCATATGTGCCGATTATAATATTATTTTCTTCGTCGATTTCTGCTTTTGCGCCGTTTTCTAGGTTGATGATTGTTGTCATGCCGCCGCCTCCTAAACATATTTTTTTAAAGCATAACCGGACTTTGTATTTTTTGCATGAGATAAGCGTTAAGAATAGTACGGTGGTACCATTTTTGATTCGTACATTTTATATAACATGAATTGCTTGACAACTTTTAATTTCTAAGTTAGATTTAATCTAACTGGGAACGTTCCCAGAAAGTGGAGACTGATGAACCTGAATGATATTGCAAAACGTGCAGGGGTTTCTCGTTCAACCGTATCACGGGTAATTAATGGAGATAACTATGTAAGCGAAAAAACACGTCAAAAAGTGATGCAGGTGATTGAAGAAGTAGGCTTTATCCCGAATCCTGCTGCGCGCATTTTACGGACACAACGAACAGAAGTGATTGGCGTTGTGATCCCGCGACCACTGAGCGATGTGTTTTCCGCAACGGACCCCTACTATTATAATGCCATTATTCAGGGGATTTCAGAAGTTACCCAACGACGTGGCTATGCAATGCTGGTGTGGGTAGGGAATGTATCAGAATCTGCTGAGCAATTTTACCAACGCATTCTTAAAAACAGATTGATGGACGGGTTAGTGATCGTCGCGTCGGTTATCGGTGAGGAGTTGCTAGTCAAGGACTTGCTGAAAAACGAAACGCCGTTTGTCTTATTAGGCAGACCGATCAACTTCGCGGATCAAGTCAGCTATGTGACGGTTGATAATGTCGCAGCTGCGGAAGAAGCCGTTAAGCATCTTTTTTCACAAGGGAAGCGGCGCATCGCTCACATCACCGGAGATTGGGATAATGTCGATAGTCATGACCGTTTGGAGGGGTATAAGCGTGCATTACGGGCGTTTAACATCCCCTACGATGAAAACCTGGTGGTGCATGGGCGGTATGATCGTCAAACCGGGTATTCTGCAGCCAAGCTGTTATTGGCGGAGCACGATATTGATGCCGTTTTTGCTGGGAGCGATTTGATTGGTGTAGGCGTGATTGAAGCAGCGCAAGAGCAGGGCTTAAATGTGCCGCATGATTTGGCTATTGTTGCGTTTGATGATTTTCCGATTGCGGCAAAATATAACTTGACCACCATCCGGCAACCGATTAATCGTAAAGCGGTGGATGCAACAACCTTATTGATTGACCTGATTGAGGATAAAGTAAAGCCACCCAAACAGAAATTATTGGCAACGCAATTGGTCATTCGAGAAACGTGTGGGTATATTGTTCAAAAAGAATAGCGATGTTAACAAGAAGCTAGGCTAACCACCTAAAAACATGGTCTAGCCGTTTTATAAACATAAACTAAAATTTTTTATGCCATTCTGGGAACGATACCAGAATGCCCAAACTTAGGTAACAAGAGAGGGTTATCCTCTTTTGAGACAAAAATTAGTATCTATTCAGTGAGGAGAATGTTTATGTCAACCAAACGTTATTTTTTTGCTATCAGCGTGCTTTTTGCGCTGATTTTGGGATCATTCCCAGTTTTTGCACAGGATGGACCAGTGACCATTACTTGGTTCGTCGGGTTAGGGGCTGGTGGTCAACCAGAGCAAATTGCAGCGCAAAACGCTGTGGTAGAAGCCTTCAACGCCTCTCAAGATGATATTGTGCTAGAGATCATCATTGTTGATAACAATGTGGCGCAAGATACCCTGGGTACATTGATTGCTACAGGTGATGCCCCAGATATTGTTGGTCCAGTTGGTTTAGCAGGTTCAAATGCTTTTGCTGGTAACTGGTTAGACCTGGAACCACTGGTAGAATCCTCTGGTTTTGATCTGTCTCGTTATGATGAAGCTGCCGTGGATTCTTATCGCACAGATGAAGGGCTGGTAGGTCTACCATTCGCAACATTCCCATCCTTCATTTATTATCGTCGTGATCTGTTTGATGAATCCGGTATTCCGTATCCACCCTCTGCATATGGTGAACCATACGCTGATGGTGATGAATGGACAATGGATAAACTGCGTGAAATTGGTATGCTTCTGACTCTGGATGAAAATGGCTATAACGCAACAGAAGAAGAATTCAACCCGGATGCCATTATTCAATGGGGTTTTGTTTCACAATGGACTGATCCGCGTGGTCATGCGAGCTTGTTTGGGGCTGCCAACCCGATTGATGAAGATGGTAACGCCTATGTGCCGGATAGCTGGCGTGCCGCTTTTGATTGGTTCTACAAGGGAATTTGGGAAGATCACTTTATCCCCAATGGTGCGCAAGCTGGTAGTGACATTTTAGCGAATGGTAACGCTTTTGCTTCTGGTAATGTGGCGATGGCACACACGCATCTGTGGTATACCTGCTGCTTGGGTGATGTCACCGATAACTGGGATATCGCACCGGTACCATCCTATAATGGTGTGACCACCGCAAAATTACATGGTGATACTTTCCGTATCCTCAATAGCACCGAACATCCTGAAGAAGCCTTTGAAGTATTGACTTACCTCATCGCCGGTGACGCTGCACCCCAATTGCTCCAGGTTTATGGTGGTATGCCTGCATTACCTGAGCTACAAGAGGACTTCTTTGCAACACTGGATGAAACTTATCCACAAGGTGTTAATTGGCAGGTCGCTATCGATAGCCTAGCTTATGCAGATAGCCCCAACCATGAATCTTATCTGCCAAACTTCCGCCGTGTGACTGATCGGATTGGTGAATTCCAAGTCTTGTATGAAAATACCCCTGGACTGGATATTCAAGCCGAGCTGGATGCTTTAATCGCTGATCTACAAGTGTTGTATGAGACGGCAGATGAAGAATCCAGCGACGTAGATACCGGTGTTGGTAGCGGTAGCTAACCTCAATGATGTTAATGAATCGTCAGGGCATGGGCATTACCATGCCCTGACACTTATGGAGTAAGTCTCATGGCTGTACAGAAAAAACGCACGATGTCACCATTGATGCGGCAACAGCGTCGATGGGGGTTGATCTTTCTTTCTCCTTGGGTGTTCGGTTTTTTAGCCTTTGGGTTAATTCCGATTATCGCTTCGCTGATATTCTCATTTACAGATTTTAGACTGACAAGTGGAGAGGCGATCCAGTTTAATAATTTTGAGAACTGGCGGCGGTTATTCACCCAAGATACAGTGATTAAAGACGCAATTTTGAATACCCTGCGTTTCGCAGCGATTGCTTTACCGCTTTCGATTGTGATGCCCTTGTTGTTGGCTGCATTGTTGAATTCGAAATATCTGTTTGGGAAATCTATTTTTAGAACGCTATTCTATATGCCGTATGTTGTTCCCATTATTTCCGCTATATATATTTGGCGTGGTATGTTGGGAACAGAGGCAGGCTGGATTAATCGTATCCTGGCGGAAATTGGCATCAAAGGACCGAATTGGCTACAAGATGCGGCGTTTATTTACCCGGCGTTGAACATTATTGGCTTATGGACTTTAGGTAATGCGATGCTGATTATGTTGGCAGCGATGCAAGGGGTACCCACTGAATTGTATGAAGCGGCTAAAGTTGATGGGGCGGGTCCAATCCGGCGGTTTTTTAGTATCACTATCCCTATGATCTCCCCTGTGATCTTCTATAACTTGATTTTAAGTGTGATCGGTATCTTCCGTTACTTTGAAGTGCCATATATTCTACGGGAAGATCAAAGTGCAAACCAAGCGGCAACCATGTTCCCAAACGTTTATCTATATAAAGAAGGGTTTGCGCTGAACGATATGGGGTATGCTTCTGTATTGGCATGGGTCATTTTTGTTTTGGCAATGGGTGCGACGATTTTAATTTTTATGTCTGCTCGTTTTTGGGTGTATTATGGCGCGGAGGAACGTGACTAATGACCACACAACCCCTTGAGTTAACGACCACAAAGGCACGCAGCCATGTCAACACCGTGCCGGCTTACTTTCGCCAATTAAAGTATATGGGTGCGGTTGGTTCTGTAACGTTATTTGCACTCATTCTGGTTTCAGCATATTTGATGCCATTTGCTTATGGTGCTTTAACATCACTCAAAACACGCGAGCAAATTGTGACCAGTGCCAACGGTCCTATTTTGCCAGTAGATCATGCTACGTTTGAATGGGAAGGGCAGCAGTTACAGCTTTATCGGGTGACATTGCCAGATGGTGAAGAGCGTGAATTAGCACGCCTACCGGAAAGCACGCTCCGTATGCAATACATGCTTGACCCGGAAAATCCCACTGCGCCACCCATTGAACTGGAAATTCGTCGCCCGCAACTGCAACCTGTCTGGAAGTTAAACCCACATTGGGAAAACTTCAAGCTCGTTTGGGAAGGGCAGCAAGGGATGGTTAGACTGCCACGGTTGATGCTGAACACGATTTTAATCGCCGTTTTTGGGGTCATTGGCACGGTGATGTCATCTTTAGTGGTGGCATACGCTTTTGCGCGTTTCCCCTTACCCTTTAAGCGGACAATCTTCCTTGTTTTGATTGGTACAATTATTTTGCCACGCCAAGTGACTTTGGTGCCGACTTATGCGCTGTTTGTTGCTTTGGGATGGAAAGGGACTTGGCTACCATTGATTGTGCCGCACTTTTTTGCCAATGCGTATAATGTCTTTTTGTTCCGGCAATATTTTATGACTATCCCGCGTGAGTTAGACGAAGCGGCGATGATTGACGGGGCGAATCCGTTACAAATCCTGATTCGGGTCATTATCCCGCAATCCTTCCCGGTTATTATGGCAGTTAGCTTGTTCCATTTTGTATATGCCTGGAACGATTATTTTGAACCATTGCTTTACTTGCAAGGGAAGCCGGAATTACAGCCGATTTCAATTGGTATTCAGAACTACAACTACATTTATGATCAACAGCAGGGGCTGTTACAAGCATCGGTCTTGATTACGTTGCTTGTCCCGGTGGCATTGTTCTTTATGATGCAACGGTTCTTTATGCAGGGCGTAGTTGTAACAGGTGTAGATAAGTAATGCATCTTCTATTGTTATTTATTCTGACATGGTTCTTGCAACCATCTGATGAGCCGATCCCAATAACAGTTGATCCAGATCAAGTTATTGGGGCGGTTAGCCAACTAAGTTATGGGGCGAATTACGGTCCACTACAAGTTGTCACAGTAGATTTAATCCCTGCTATGCAACAATCTGGTTTGAATTATTTACGATTCCCAGGTGGACGCTGGGGGGACGAAAACGATATCCGGTCTACTCAAATCGATGATTTGATGCGCATTGCTAGCATGACAGATGCTGAAGTAAGTATTAGTGTACGGCTGGAAAATGGTACACCAGAACAAGCAGCAGAACTAGTTCGGTTGGTCAATATTGAAGGCGGGCACAATGTCCGTTTATGGAGTATTGGTAATGAGCCGAACCTGTTTGATGATTATGACACCGTGCAGCATAACCAAGAATGGCGGGCAATTGCAGAAGCAATGTTAGAAGTTGATCCGTCTATTCTGCTGATGGGACCGGATACCTCACAATTTACAGCGGATTTAGCCAATAATCCTAAAGACTCTGCTGGTCGGGATTGGGTAGAGGAATTTTTGCGGGCAAATGGGGATTTGGTTGATATTGTGACGGTGCATCGCTATCCTTTCCCGCGGAGCCTCAGTGCCCCGGTAACAACAATTGATGATTTGCGGGCAAATGTGACGGAATGGGACGATCTATTACCAACATTACGTGAGATGGCATTCACCATTACAGGGCGTGAGTTACCCGTTGCGTTAACCGAAGTTAATTCACATTGGAGTTCTGCTGCTGGTGGAGAAGCCTCCCCTGATTCACACTTTAATGCTATTTGGTGGGCAGATGTTTTAGGGCGTTTGCTATTGGATGAGCCGTTTGCTGTGGCTTATTTTGATTTACAAAGTAGCCCACCCCGTGGCGGAACGGGACTTATGGCACGTTATGAGCCACGCCCAACATATTATGTCTATCAAATTTACCAACGATTTGGGACACAATTGGTTAAGGCTGAATCACCAGTGGATGACGTAACCGCTTATGCAGCATTGCGTGATGATGGCGCGTTAACAGTCATTGTTGTTAATTTATCTGACGAAGTCCAGACGATTACATTTGACGATTTACAACCTATTGAGATGTGGCGATTTGACCAAGCGGGGTTTACCCAAGCAGACCCGACTTTAACGCTAACGCCGCAATCCATTACGTTGTTTGTCATTAGCAATTAGCCTTTGGTTTTTAGTGATTAGTGCTGATCCACGCTGAAGCGCGTGGATGTTGTTTTGTGTTGCTTGTTTTTACCTCACGAATGGACAAAATATCATGAGCCATTTTGATGATCAACAACGAGAATATGTCATTACTCGCCCTGATACGCCGTTACCTTGGTTGAATTACCTGGGAAGCGAGGCATATTTTGGGATTATTTCCAATACAGGGGGCGGGTATTCTTTTTATAAAGATGCTCGGTTACGCCGCATCACAAGGTATCGGTATAACAATGTTCCATCGGATACAGGTGGGCGTTACATTTATGTGCGGGATAATGCAACTGGGGCGTATTGGTCGTCTACCTGGCAGCCTGTGCGCGCTCCATTAGATTTTTACACTTGTCGTCATGGGATGGGCTACACGATCATTGAATCGGTTAACGCGGGTATCCGTGCCAAAGTGCGCTATTTTGTCCCCCCTGGGCAAAACTTGGAAGTGTGGACACTTGATGTAACCAATGAACGCCATGCACCAGCTGATTTAAGTTTATTCTCCTTGGTGGAGTTCAATTTATGGGATGCCTACGATGACATGACCAACTTCCAGCGTAATTATAGCATTGGCGAAGTTGAGATTGTGGATGGCGTGATCTACCACAAAACAGAATATCGTGAGCGGCGCGACCATTTTGCTTATTTTGCCTGTTCAGAACCAATCGCCGGGTATGATACAGCGCGGGATGCTTTTTTAGGGGCGTATCGTGGATTTGATGCACCGCTTGTTGTTGAACAAGGGCAGGCGACTAATTCGCATGCTTATGGTTGGGCACCGATTGGTTCACATCAGGTCAATCTTCAGCTTGATGCCGGTGAAAGCCGCCGGATTATTTTCATCCTCGGCTATCATGAAAATCCCCAAGATGCCAAATTTGAAGCCCCAAATATTATCAATAAACAGACGGTTAAACCCATCATTGAAACTTATCTCAAATCTGAGACGGTTGAAGCGGCATTTTCTCAACTAAAAGCTTATTGGGATAATCTATTAGGCATGATGCAGGTACAAACGCCAGATGATGACACCACCCGCATGGTTAATATCTGGAATGCCTATCAGTGTATGGTGACGTTTAATTTATCTCGCTCGGCTTCGGGGTATGAATCCGGGGTGGGGCGTGGTATGGGGTTTCGTGATTCAAACCAGGATTTGTTGGGCTTTGTTCACATGATCCCAGAACGTGCGCGGGAGCGTATTTTGGATATTGCTGCCACACAATTGCCTGATGGTGGAGCGTATCATCAATATCAACCATTGACCAAGCGCGGGAATGATGCAATCGGCGGAAATTTTAACGATGATCCGCTGTGGTTAGTTTTGGCGGTTGCCGCTTATTTGAAGGAAACCGGAGATTGGGCGATTTTGGATGAACCTGTGCCATATGCCAATCAACCCGGAACAGAACAGCCACTTTATGACCATTTACAACGGAGTTTGCAATATACACTCGACCGACTGGGTCCGCATGGTTTGCCGTTGATTGGGCGGGCAGATTGGAATGACTGCTTGAACTTAAATACATTTTCTGCTGAACCTGGGGAGTCTTTTCAGACGGCGGATAGTAAAGATGGCAAAACTGCTGAATCGGTTTTTATTGCTGGATTGTTTATCCTTGCGGCAACGGAGCTAGTGGCAATTGCTGAGCATCGGCAAGACACATCCAGCGTAGCGCATTATCAGGCGGCTTTAGCACAAATGGAACAAGCTGTTTGGGAACATGGATGGGATGGTGCGTGGTTCTTACGGGCTTATGACCACTTTGGGGAGAAGGTTGGCTCATCCTCTTGTGAAGAAGGGCAGATTTTTATTGAACCGCAAGGGATGTGTGTATTGGCTGGCTTGGGCTTACAAAATGGCAAGGCACAGCAAGCTCTTGATTCGGTTTATGAACGCTTAGCAACGCCACATGGTATTGTCTTACAACAGCCGGCTTATTCACGCTATTATATCCATTTAGGAGAAATTTCATCTTATCCGCCTGGGTATAAAGAAAACGCGGGTATTTTTTGTCATACGAACCCTTGGGTGATGATTGCTGAAACACGGATTGGGCGGGCAGACCGCGCGTTTGATTATTATAAACGAATTAACCCTTCCGCACGGGAAAAACTCAGTGATATTCACCGCTGTGAGCCATATGTATATGCTCAGATGATCGCTGGCAAAGATGCCCCTACCCATGGCGAGGCAAAAAACAGTTGGTTAACTGGCACGGCTTCTTGGAATTATGTGGCGATCACTCAATGGATATTGGGTATTCGACCAACATATGATGGGTTATTGATAGACCCATGCATTCCTGCAGATTGGACGGCGTTTTCTGTACAGAGGCACTATCGTGGGGTGACTTATCATATCACGGTACGCAATCCACATGGGGTGAATAAGGGCGTGGCTTCTGTTGTGGTGGATGGTCAACCAATTGATACACCGATTATCCCTGTCCAAACGGGTAAAACGTCCGTCACTGTTGAGGTCATTATGGGAGAGTAAGTTGCAACTTTTTACCCAAAGTGTCGTAATGTTATAATAGGGCAAATGGTCAAACGACACACGGGAATATCCATGCTTCAAACAATTGGGCAATATCAAATCATGGAACAGGTTGGTGCGGGTGGCATGGCAACAGTATTCAAAGCGCACCAACCCAAATTAGATCGTTATGTAGCGATCAAACTCATGCATCAAACGTTTATGCAGGATAACAATTTTGTGGCACGGTTTGAACGCGAAGCGCGGATTGTCGCCAGTTTAGACCACCCGAATATCGTACCTGTCTATGATTCTGATACGTTCAATGGGCAGCCTTATTTGGTGATGAAATATGTTGAGGGACGCACGCTCAAATTCTATATGGAGGAGCAACCGCTGACCTTGCCAGAGATTCGGCAAGTGATGTCTGCCATTTGTGATGCGCTGACTTATGCCCATAGTAAAGGGGTGTTACATCGCGATATCAAACCGTCTAACATTATCATTGATTCTGAAGGAATCCCTTATTTAACCGATTTTGGGCTGGCACGGATAGCACAACAAGGTGAATCAACTCTCAGTGTAGATACGACACTCGGCACACCGTTTTATATGTCGCCGGAGCAAGCGCAAGGCTTGCCAAATTTGGACGCGCGCACAGATGTTTATGCTATTGGTGTGATTTTATATGAGATGATGGTGGGGCGGGTGCCTTTTACGGGTGAATCAGCCTATGCCATTATCCATAAGCAGATTTATGCTGCACCACCCCGCCCAACAGATTTAAACCAAGATTTACCCTTACAAGTGGAAAATGTCTTGTTAAAGGCTTTAGAAAAAGACCCTAACAAGCGTTATAAAACCCCGAATGATCTGATGCGTGCTTTTGAAAACGCACTGATGGATTCAGGGTTGCAAGAGTTAGATTCCAGTCGTGTAGAAAAAGCCAAACAATTGGCATCTCATCTACAACAATTTACACCCGGTGGTGGACAATACAATAGTTTACGGGTGGATCAATTTGGTAAACGGGTGGTCGTTGTTCCAATTGTAGACAACCCACCAACGTTGAACCTAAGCCCGATAGAATGGGTGGAACTGTTTGTGCAGCGCGTTCGTTTGGCAATTGAGGATATGCGTCAGCAATGGCGAGATCGTAATTTCCGCACACGTTTTGAAGAAGTTGTTTATGACATTCGGGAAGATGTTCAGCGGGTATTACCAACTAACCTTAGTTCTAACCTTAGCCAAAATTTGAGTAAAATCCCTTCCCCTGTGCCATCAACACAAGCAGAAGAACCGGCAACACCGCGTTATTCAAACAGACGTGTTGTAGAGATTAACAGTGAATGGGGGACGGATGAGGCTTCTATCCGCCGACGCGCCAAAAAACGGCTTAGACAACGGCGCGGTTTGATTATCCACACACTGGTTTATTTCCTTGTTATGCTAGTGTTATTCAGCTTTCAAGAGATGACAAGTTTGGCAATTGTTCAAGGCTTAAGCTCGCCAGAGTTTGCTGCCGAAGTTGGGGCGCGTGGTGCACAAATTGGTGAGGCGTTAATGCCTTTGGCTCAGTTACCTTGGGCGATGTTTGTTGCTTTGATATGGGGTAGTGGGTTGGTTAGCCATGCTTTGCGTGTATTTTATAACTCCGGGGCGCGGTTACGGCGTAAGCGAGAGCGTATTCAGCGCGATATGGTGATGTATTATGGTGAAAACTGGCAGGATGAGGTCAGTGATGCGACATATCAGCGTGTGCGGCGAAGTGTAGAAAAACGTGCCAATAAAATTGTGGCGTTGTTATCTCATTTTGTGGCGGCGACGGCGATTACTGTCGTGGTTTCTATAGGCTGGGAGCCGATTAGTGAAATGATCCAAAACCTTCACAGATTAGATGAAACGTCTCGTGTGCCGTTAATATTGCCGCCGGTGCCGTATATTGTGATGATTTTGATGTATGTCTCTGTGCTGATTCATGGTGTGGTGAATATACTCACCTGGCTGACGGGTATTGATGACCGGGAACGGGCAATTCAGCGTGAAATTGCCCGGGAGCGTGAGCTGGTTGGCATCAATCAACCTGTTAAAAAGCGTAAAATTGAAGAACTTGATGAATATATCCCCCCACAAGTCCGCCTAACAAACGACGGCGAATTTACAGAGAGTTTTATTGATGAGATGCAAAACCAGCAGAAACAGTCATAATAGTCTATTGCTAGCTGGTGTTGTTCATGTGTGTGGAATGTATGTCTGTTTCATTCGTTAACGGTAGCCGTATTGTAAAGCATGTGCCTTCATTTTCTTTACTCTCTACGGTGATTTCTCCATGATGCAGCTCAACAATTTCCTTGGTGATACTTAAACCCAACCCCGCGCCGGTGCCATCATTTTGCACCCGGAAGAATGGCTTAAACACTTCTGGTAAAAGATGTTCAGGAATGCCGATGCCAGTATCACAAATAGATAGGATAATCTGCCCTTGTTGCTGAGTTACCAACACGCTGATCTTTCCGCCTTCTGGGGTGTAGTTAATCGCGTTTGTAATGAGGTTGGTGATGACCTGATTCATGCGTTCTGGATCAGCATAAAGATGTAGAGGAGTTGTCGGCATATTGATTTCAAGTTGTTGTGATTTTTTATGCGCTTCTGGCTGTTGAATTTCTACCACCCGTGCAACAATGTTTTGTAAGATAATGGGTTCTGGTTCGAGTTTGATAACCCCCTGTTCAAACCGAGAAACATCTAATAGATCATCTACAAGCTTGCGCATGCGGTCTGTAACACTTTCTAAGACAGGGAGTTGCACGTCGATCGTTTCTGGTTTACGTTTGAGCAAATACAGACGTGTTTTCATATTTGTGATAGGTGTACGCAATTCATGTGATGCGGTGGAGATAAAGCGCGCTTTTTGGGCTTCTAACCGCTTTTCTGCGCTAATATCTCGCATCACCACAACAACCCCTACAATATCACTATCAGCATTGCGGGTCGCTGTAGCGATGATGGCAACATCGATCACGCCATCCCCGCGTTGGACTTGACTTTCTCCGCGCCAAATTTGTTGTTTGTAAACTTCTTGGATGATTGTATACCCTAAATCTGGATTTTGATGGAACAGACTATGCCATAGGGTGCTATCTGTCATCCACTCATCAGCAGAGTGCCCGGTTAACAACTCAAAGGCTGGGTTGATATAGCGAGCATGTCCGTCGATATCAAAATAGATTACACCTTCTATCATCGATTCCAGAATAGCCTGAAGACGGGCGCGCTCAGTCTCTAGTTCAATTGTTGCTTCCTTTACACGCTGATTGAGTTCATCAGCATGCCGGCGGGTGGCATCAAACAGTTGAGCGTTGCGGATAGCAATCCCTGCCTGGTTAGAGAAAGCTTGTAAGCGATGAGTATCTTCTTGGGTGAATTGCCCCTCAAAACGACTGCCCATACTGATAAAACCGATAACACGCCCTTCTGCTTGAATAGGCACACACAAATAGGCGCGTAGCCATTCATTTGGCTCTAATGCCACCCATTTGTCAAGGGTTGTTACATCGGAGATAGCCACACCCTGCCGCGTATTATAAATCTGGCTGTGTAATGGCAAGGAATCCAAGTAATAACGCGCGTTAGATGCCATGTTTATGCTGATACCATGTTGCCATTCTCGATAGCGAATAGTTCTAAGAAAGATGTCATTTTCCACTAGCATAATCGCGGCGGCATCATGTGGTGGAACAACTCGCTCAGCATAGCTTAAAATACGATCTAAAACAGTTTCTAATTCTAGTGATTCACTGAGTGATGCAGCGGCTGCACTGAGTGCCTCAGCTAATAGTCGTTGTTCACGTTCGGCTTGTTCTGCGCGTAACCGCTCACGGATTTGCTCACGTAGTTCCTCATTGGATTTTTTAAGTTCAGCCGTGCGGACTTCTACCCGTTGTTCTAACAGCTCATTAGCACGTCGTAAGGTGAATTCTGCTTGTTTGCGTTCCGTAATATCGGTACAAACCGCTACTAGGCTATAGGTGTTGTTTGTTGAAGGTTGCACTTGAATTTCTTTGCGCAACCAGCGTAAAGACCCATCCGCCCGGCGGCAACGCACCTCAACCGCATAGGTTTGGCGATTATTTTGAATAGCATGATAGCTTTCTCGTATTAACTGTGCCCAGTCATCCGGCAAGATGCTGGCTTGTAGGGCATCTGCATAAGATTGCCCTGGAGACATCATCAGGGGGAGGAAGTTACGCGCTGCGGCTTCGCTGGAGATATTGAGGTTGAGCGTTAAGTTGTCCACATCATATACAATAGCTGACCACAATAAACAATGGGCACCACTTACCACATGCGCTAATCTGTCTTCTGCTTGTTTAAGGCTGGTTACGTTGCGCGTGATGCCAATCAATCCAAGTGGTTCGCCATCAGAATTATAAAGAGGGACTTGTGTTGCTAAAAGCCATTCCCGTTCTTGAGTGGGGGTAGAGGCTTGTATTTCCACGGTGATAGGTTGACGGATGTTTTGGATGAGATGCATTGCTGCTACCTGTTTGGCATTTGCAATTTCTTCGTCAAAATAGTCATAATTTGTCGCGCCGATGGGATTGATGTGTGGTGCTTGTTTAATTAGCCGTTCCAGATATGGTTTATTTGCCAGTACTAAGCGACCATCCATATCCTTGTAATAGACTTCATCCGGGATATTATCAATCACAGAACGTAATAGATTGCGTTCTTGTTCTAAGGCGCGGTCTGCCAAGCGCAACGCTGTCACATCACGGTTAACCCCAACAATCCCGATGATTTGTCCATGCCGATTACGAAATGGAATTTTGCTGCTGAGATAAAATCGCTCTTCTTTTGTTTGTGGATCAATGATGATGTTTTCTTTGTCAATTAATGACTGACCAGTTTCAAAAATTGTGAGTTCTTCTTGATAATATTCGCTGGCTTTTTCCAACGGAAAGAAATCAAAATCAGTTTTGCCGATTACATCCTCTAACGATTGTGCCTTCATATGTTGAATAGTGGCGTGATTCACGGTGATAAAACGGGATAGTGTGTCTTTAACATAAATATGATCTGGTAAAGTATCGATCAATGTGCGTAATAAGTTACGTTCTTCATCGAGTTGTGCTTGGGCTTGTTCCCGTTCAATAATCTGTTCTTTTAATTGTTGGTTCGCTTGTGTTAGCTCGGCAGTCGCTTCTGCTATTTTTTGTGCTAAGGCTTCATTGGCTTGTTGCAACACTTCATGATAACGGGCATTTTGAATGGCGATCCCAGCTTGATGTGCAAACGCCATCAAATTTTGTGCATCGGTTTCATTGAATTGTTTCGGTTGTGAATGCTCCAGGCTGATAAATCCAATAATTTGTTTATCTACAAAAAGAGGGGCGGCGACATTGGCACGAATCCACTTCGTCCCATCAATAATTGCCCAGTTAGGGTCTTGCTGGGTATCACTGATCAGATAAGGACGCTTGTGTTGGGTAATCCAGTGTAGATTATAAAAATCTGATAACCGGACTGGGAAAATGTTAGATAATTGTTGTTGATCTTGTTCAGTGTATCCCCAAAAGCCCACAATTTGAACTTGATCAGACGGGGTGAGCATCATCACGGTTGCTGCTTCTGCATCAAAAACTTGCGCCGCTTGCTCTAATATATGTTGAATGACTTCATCCATATTCAGGGTGCTGTTGAGTATAGCAGCAGTTTCTCGTAAGGCATCTGCTAGTTGACGCTGAGCTTTTTCTTGCGTTTCAATTAACTTGCGGCGGGTAATATCTCGTGCAAAACAAAGAATTGTTGGGACACCGTCATACTGCAAAAACTGTGAGCTAATCTCTGCTGGGATAACACGCCCATCTTTTGTACGATACCCTTGTTCAAAAATTTGATATTCTTCAGGCTGTATAGGATCGATGATCTCGGTGATAGAGGGATAACCCTCTAAAGAGACTTCTAACTCATTATGAGTCATATTGAGTAGTTCAGCTCGGGTATAACCTAACCAGGCTTCTGCTTGCTGGTTTGCATCCAAAATCTGATTGGTACGTTGATCGATAATAAAAATAGCATCCTTTGCGGAATCAAATAGATGTTGATATTTGCGCTCCGCTTGTTGGGTGATCTGCCGTTTAAGCCGTGCTAGTGTTTTGATGCGGTTATAAATCAGAGCATCGCTAGCTGGCATGATAATACAGTCATCTGCGCCGGCGGCGATTAATCGCTCGACTGCTGGTTCATCACATAAGCCAAGTATCAGCGTTAATTCGGTATCGATCTGTTGGCGGATGGCAGCACAAATGGTTGTTGCATCTTCTAGTCTGGAATCCAATAAAACGAACATGGGTTGTTCGGTTTGTAAGGTTTGTAATGCAACATCTATTGATTCAGCACAATATACACCAAAATCTTCTAATGCTGGTAAGATAACATCGGGCTTAGCACTGACCAATAAGATCGACGTTCTATCTGTCATCAAATTTGTCATTTCAATATTAGTTCATTGTTCTATTTACATTATCTCGAAAAAAACTGATCAACACAATGAAGAATACAACCCTTGAATTTCTCCTCTGGTTTATGATAGGATATTGCCAGTCTAGTTTGGGGAGTCGCCAAGCGGTAAGGCACCGGACTTTGGATCCGGCATTCGTAGGTTCGAATCCTACCTCCCCAGCACATTTTTGATAAATATCTGCTAAAAAATCGCCGATCCCCCTATGGCGATTTTTTGATTCAATTAGGCAAAACGTTATAATTTAAAAAATGGTTATTTTGAAAGGTGTTTTGTTATATGCTAAACATGTCTAAATGGTTGATGGTATTGGGCTTGTTGATGGTGACCAGCCTCGGCGTTTTTGCCCAGGACGATGATTTTATCTATGGGGATTTGCTGCCAGATGCGCCAGAATTGGCGGCACGCGGTGAGTATGGTGTTGGTGTTCGGACGTTGGAACTGGTCAACCCGGATCAGATCGACATCAGCAACACACGAAATGACCCCAGTGTGCGTTATGATCGTCCCCTGACAATTGAGGTCTGGTATCCGGCGATTATCCCCGATGACGCACAAGAGCTAACTACTTATGAAAGCCAGTTAGGGCGTGCCGACCAGAACAATGTGGAACCGTTCACCTTTTTGGGGCGCGCTTTGCGGGATGCCGAACCAGACACATCTGGCGCAGCTTATCCATTGGTTATTGTCTCTCATGGATACCCTGGCAGCCGTTATATGATGACTTACCTAACAGAAAACCTGGCTTCTAAGGGGTATGTGGTAGTGGCAATAGACCACACCGATTCAACATTTAGCGATACTGGTAATTTCTTTATTACATTGTATAACCGTGCGCTGGATCAAATGTTTGTGTTAAATGAAATGGCGCGGTTAAATGAAGAAGAAGGCTTTTTAAACGGGTTGGTGAATGCTGATAATACCGCCATCATTGGGTATTCTATGGGTGGATACGGTGCGTTAAACGCGGCTGGGGCTGGATATAACGCCGTGTTGCAAACCTTCTTGCCTGTTATTGAAAGCCGTATGGCTGGCAACCCAGATTATGAGGCTTCTATTGATCCACGTATTAAAGCGATTGTGGTTTTTGCCCCCTGGGGTGGGGATTTAAGCGCGTTTGGACGTGCAGGGCAAGGCTTTTGGGATTTAGAAGCCCTAGCAGGTATTGAGATACCATCCTTCTGGGTTGCGGGTGATTTAGACGATGTAGCGAATTACGAAGCGATCGTGAGCTTGTTTGATAGTGCTGTCAATTCTGAACGCTATTTGTTAACTTATGCTAACGCGCTGCATAATGTGGCACCGAACCCGCCCCCGCCGGATGTCCGTGATTTCCCTGATTATGAACGGTATTCTGAACCGGCTTGGGATGAAGCACGCATTAATAACATTAATCAGCATTTTATCACGGCGTTTTTGGGGCAATATCTTTTAGGGCAGGATTATGAGGTGTATTTGAACCCTGCTGTAGAGAATGCTAATGATGGCGTGGTTGATCTGGATTCGGATGGCAATCCGACTGAAAATCATACTTATTGGGCTGGCTTTTTACCACGTACTGCTGTGGGGATGAGCTTGCGCGTGGAACACGCCGCACCATAAACGGGGTTTAAGCATCATGTACAAGAGGGGAATATCTACCCCTCTTGTTTATTTTTCTGCTGAAATTGCGAAGCCGTTCATAAATTGCCGTTGTAATAATAAAAAGACAATCACCGGCGGGATACTGGCGACCACCGCCCCCATCATCATTGGTCCGTATGATAACGATCCATCAAAGTTGAGCAGTGCCCCTAAACCCACTTGTACGACATCCGCTTGTAACAATTGGGGCCACAAATACATATTCCATACATAGACAAATTGAATGACTGCTAATGCGCCGATTGTATTCCAACTGAGTGGAATCAGCACCATGAACAAGAATTGCAGCGGGTTTGCGCCATCAAGCTGTGCTGCTTCAGAAAGCTCAGTCGGTAAATTAGCAAAATGCTGCCGGAATAAAAAAGCCCCGGTAGCACTGGCTAAAAATGGCACTGTTAAGGACGGTAATTGTCCCCATCCTAGCTCAGACATTAGCCGGAATAACGCAATGACCATAATCTCTGTAGGCATCATCAGCGTAATTAACACAAATCCGAATACAATCCACTTGCCTGGAAAGCGGAAATAGACAAACGCCAACCCTGCCAAAAGCGATAACACAGTTTTACCAACTGTGATGATAATCGCTTGCAGCGTGCTATTGAGCATGTAATCCCCTAAATTGCGGTTGACCATTACGGCTTTTAGGTTCTGCTCAAAAGATGTTCCAAAGGTGAGCTTAAAATTAGTGACTTCGGCGTTGGTTTGAGTGCTAACCAGAATAGCATATAACAGCGGGAACCCAACTAAAAAGCATGCGATCCATAACAGCACATGCACGCCCCAGCGTTTGGGCAGAATACCGTTTGAGTTGGTCAATTGAACTTTTGTTTGAGGGATTGCTTGTTCCATGACATCACGCTCCATAGTTTACTTGTCTACCGCTGGTGCGGAATTGCCACACCGTAATGCCAATTACGATGACAAACAATACGACCGATTGTGCAGCGGCACGCCCTAACCATTTATCTTGTTTGGCAGTGATCATAATATTGTAGATGGCGGTTGTGGTCGCGCCGGTTGGTCCGCCGCGTGTGAGGTAATCAATAGTGCCGTATGTTTCAAAAAAGGCATACGTCAAATTAGTAATAATCAGGAAGAACGTAATGGGAGAAAGTAACGGAATCACCACATTACGGAAACGCTGCCAACCGTTTGCACCATCGATGGCGGCGGCTTCAATTAAGTCTTTGGGGATTGTTTGTAACCCTGCAATATAGAATAAGATATTATACCCTAAAACTTTCCATACACTTGCTGCGACGATAATAAACCGTGCAAAATTAGGGCTTTCACTCCATGCCGGAATACCGGTGTTTAAGAATGTGGTGGTCAGATGATCGATAACCCCAGCAACAGGATCAAACATCACAAAGAAGATGATCCCCGCCACAGGTGGTGAGATAGCATAGGGCCAAATCAACAACGTGCGATAGATGCTGGCTCCTTTGACAGGTTGGTATGCCAAATAAGCAATTGCCAATGAGATGATTAAGGCAAAAATCACAATCAATGCGGATAGCGTCAGGGTGATGATCATGATTTCGCCATAGTCTGCAGTTAGCAGCTCGGTGAAGTTATCCACACACTTAAAGGGGGTGCGTGGTGCGCCTAAGCGATACCGAAATGTCGCCAATCGGAACGTTTCATAAGCTGGATAGTATAAAAACAATGCCAAGATAATTAACGTTGGTAGCAGTAGTAGAAAAGGCACCAAAAAATTAGATCGGAACACGCCTCTTGAATCTTGTTTTCCAATCAGGGATGGGCGCATTTTTATATCTGGATGAAAGAAGAGGGAGATGTATTGCACCAACCAGATGACAAGTGCTGCACCAAAGAAAAAGAAAAATAACCCTAACAGAAAATCGGTATTGGTGCGTTCGGTTTCAAATGTGCAGGAACGTAGTGGAGTCATGAATAACCAGGGACCAACTAACCCGGCTGCACCACCTAACATCATACCGTTTATTAAGGAACGGTTGCTCTGCCGAAAAACAAAGCCGAGATAAGCCCCCCCGATGATCCCCGTGATGATAAAAAATGGAAGCATATTAGCATGAAACACCATGACGATTATCCTTTATCTGAGTACAAAAATGGGGTGAAGAAGGCTGCTTCACCCCATTTGTGACGTTGTGAGATTCTGATTTATTCGCCGTAGAGTTCGTTGTAGTCACTCAACAGTTGATTGGCTTCTTCATTAGCTGCGTTCAATGCTTCTACCACGTCCACATCATTCAGCAGAATTTCTTCCACTGCGCTGGTGATGACATCGCGGATGGCGACGAAGTTGCCAATTAACGCGCCTGCGGTGGCACTGCTGGGTTGAGCTGCTTCCAACTGTGCGCTGGCGACACGGCTGTTGGGGTTTTCTTCGTACCAGCCTTCTTCTTCCAGCAATTCAATGGCGGCGTTAGTGATGGGTACATAGCCGGTGAACTTGTGCCAATCGGCGGCGTTTTGTGGGTTGCTGAACCAGTTCATGAACATCAGCGCGCCGGTTTCGGTTTCTTCGTCCAGCCCGTTGTTCAACCACAGGGTTGCCCCGCCGATCAAGTTACCAACGTATTCCACCTCACCGTTGTGTGGCATAAAGCTGGCAACTGCGGTAAAGCCTGCTTCTTGGCTGTCGTTCGTGATGAGGGTGGTATCAGAGCTGCTGTAAATCAAGAAAGCAACTTGTTGGGCGATGAAGGCATTGTATGTGCCTGTCCAATCCCGCACGACACCGGTATAGACATAGTAACCGTTATCGTACATGCGCTTCCACCAATCCAGGTAGGCGACAGCGGCATCACTGTTGATGAATACCTCAGTAGCACGGGCTTCACGACCGTTGCCGTTATTTGCCAGGTCTGCCCCTTGTTGCGCCATTGATTGTTCAAAGAACCATGAATGATTGGGCCAAGTGATGCAGGCTTCTGGCGCGCTTTCCATCGCCATGATGACTTCACAAGCAGCTTCTAGTTCTTGCCAGGTGGCGGGGATTTCCTCAATACCGGCGGCTTCTAGGATGTCCATGTTGGTGAACATGATCGCGCTGGAGGTGTTCCAGGGCATGGAAGTAAATTCACCGTCTAGGGTGTAATAATTGGCAGCCGCGGAAATCACATCATCCAGAATGACAGGCACGCCGTTGATTTCGGTACGCCCGGCAATAGCAGCTTCAACAGATTTAAACAACGGTTCGCCGCTGTCGGTGACGGCATCACGGGCTTCTTGGGTAGCGGCTTCAAAGAAGTGGGTAATCGCTGGCGGGTTGCCTTGCTCTGCTGCCAAT
The DNA here is from genome assembly GCA_003696565.1 of Chloroflexota bacterium. Lineage (GTDB taxonomy): Bacteria > Chloroflexota > Anaerolineae > Aggregatilineales > Phototrophicaceae > DAOTWY01. Next base: position 3,638 of record RFHA01000066.1, on the reverse strand, counting down.
AAGGTGGCATCAAAGGCTTCGTTGTAGCTACCATAGCCTTCAATAATAACGTTATATTCCGGGTAAAGTTCGTTGAATTCAGCGGCGCGTTCACGTGCCCAATCCAAGCGACCATCTGTAAACGCGATCCACACAACAATGTCGGTGGCTTCATCGTCTTGGGCTGCTGCTGGAATAACCATTACCAACAGTGCCAATATTAACATCAAAAATAGCTTGCGCATTTTTAAATCTCCTTTATTTCAAATGCCCTAACGAGGATATCTAATTTATTTTAAGCGACAGGGCGAACTCGTTTAAGATTACTTAATTTCTTGCCATAGTAGCAAGGTGTAATTGTTATAACATTATGACTGCTAAAGCGGTTTTATTTCTCATAATTTACTCATAATTCTTGCTTGAATTTTTATTTAGACTAATCTAAAATTTAGTTGAGAATAATCAAAATAAATCATGGGGTTTATTGAATGAATACCCAAACGTTAGACCAGCTACAAATTGGACAAAAAGCCGTTGTCAAACGGTTATCTGTTGATGGGATTAACCGTCGCCGATTGATGGACTTAGGCATTTTACCAGGCACACAACTCCAAGCAGAAATGCGCAGCCCATTGGGTGACCCAGTGGCATATCGAGTACGTGGAGCGTTGATCGCCCTGCGTCGTGAACAAGCCCAGCAGATTGAAATTGACTTAATAGAAGGAGAGGAATAACCCATGACTGCCGTTACCGCCACCTGCGAAACATGCCCAGCATATAATGCTGCTGCGCTCAAAAAATTAGGCGTTCAGGTAGAAGCTGCTGATTACATTATCGCTTTAGCAGGTAACCCCAATACAGGTAAAAGTACTGTTTTTAATGCGCTGACTGGTTTACGTCAACACGTTGGGAACTGGGCAGGTAAAACTGTTTCCCGTGCAGAGGGGGCTTTCCGTTTCAATGATAAAAAATATAAAGTGATTGATTTACCTGGCACATATTCTTTGCTTTCTACGAGTGTCGATGAAGAGATTGCACGTGATTTCATCTTATTTGGTCAGCCTTCTGTGACGGTTGTGGTGGTGGATGCTACCCGCTTGGAACGTAACCTGAACTTGGCACTGCAAATTTTACAGATCACAGATCGGGTGGTGGTTGCACTGAACTTAATGGATGAGGCGGAACGGCATGGTATCCAGATTGATGTGCGCCATCTTTCTCGCAAATTAGGTGTGCCTGTTGTGCCGATGGTCGCCCGTAAAATGCAAGGTGTGCCGGAGCTGCTCCAGGCGATTGAACAAGTTGCGACGGGGGCATATGTCACCCGCCCATATCGTATTCGGCAATACGATGAACGATTAGAGCAAGCCGTTCAAACCTTAGTGGAGGCGATTCATGCCGAATATCCAGATTTACCCAATGCTCGCTGGGTTGCGCTGCGCTTATTAGATGGTGATGCCAGTATTGAGCAAGCAATCCGCGAAGGACGTTTGGGAGATTTGACCCGTAATAATGAACCAGGTGTGATTGCATTGGAGGCGGTTTCCTGATGTCTACGATTTTGGATACAGCAAAACGATTACGCGCGGAGCTTGGGGCGGATTATCATGATTTGTTGATCGAAGCAATTTATACCGATGCTGCGCAAATTGCCGATAGTTGTGTGTCTCATGATACCAAAAAAGCGCGCCTGACATTCGATAAAATGCTGGATCGCATCCTAACACACCCTATTGGGGGGTTTGTGGCGATGGGTATCATGTTCTTCATTGTGTTTTGGATCACCATTGTTGGCTCCAATATTCCTTCTCAAATGTTGGCGGATTTTCTGCTAGGGGCGGTGTATAATACGCTACACGAGTTTGCTGCTGCGCTATCGACACCAGCTTGGATTACCGGGTTTTTTATTGATGGGGTCTATTTAGCGACGGCATGGGTGGTCTCTGTGATGCTGCCGCCGATGGCGATTTTCTTCCCCTTATTTACCTTATTAGAAGATTTTGGATATTTACCACGTGTAGCATTTAACTTGGATCGGCTGTTTGCCAAAGCGGGTGCGCATGGCAAGCAATCCCTTTCTATGATGATGGGCTTTGGGTGCAACGCGGCAGGGGTGGTTGCCACGCGCATTATTGATAGCCCACGTGAACGGTTGATTGCCATTATCACCAACAACTTCAGCATTTGTAATGGGCGGTGGCCCACGTTGATTTTAATTGGCACGCTGTTTATTGGTAATACTGCACCGCCGGCATTGGCGAGCCTAGTTGCCGCATTGAGTGTGGTTGCGGTGGCGGTTTTAGGCATTGTCATGAGCTTGATTGTCTCTTGGGGGCTATCCCGCACTTGGCTTAAGGGTGAGGCTTCCGTTTTTAGTTTGGAATTACCGCCGTATCGCCCGCCACAGGTGATGAAAACTTTGTATACTTCTTTAATTGACCGTACATTGATTGTGCTTTCACGTGCTGTGGTGATGGCAGCCCCAGCTGGCGCGGTTATTTGGCTGACGAGCAATATTATCATTGGGGATACAAGCATTGCCGGGCACATGGTGAATTTCCTGAATCCGGTAGGGCTGCTGTTAGGGTTGAATGGGGTGATTTTAGTGGCGTATATCGTTGCTATTCCCGCGAATGAAATCATCATCCCTACTATCCTGATGTTGACACTGACCCTAGGTCAAAATATTGCTGGTGCGCAATCTGGTGTGATGCTAGAACTTGGGGATGCAGAAGTTTATACCGTGTTGACACAAGTAGGCGGGTGGACGTTATTAACTGGCGTGAATCTAATGCTGTTCAGCTTGTTGCACAACCCATGCAGCACCACGATCCTGACCATCTGGAATGAGACCAAAAGCCTTAAATGGACAGCCGTAGCAACCTTTTTGCCTCTTGCTATGGGCATCATCGTGACCTTCAGCGTAAATTTACTGGTACACATATTTTAAGTAATGCGATGGGATCAAGATCATTCAGGGGCGAATCGGTGTTGTTCGCCCCTTTTTTGTTTTCTTGATGTTAATTAACGATAAGCCGCCCCACTAATACTGGTGGAATTTGTGATAAATGCCGCCAAGATAAAGCACGATTATCCTCTTGCCCTGGGGGGTAAGCTGCTTCTTCAATGCCATTGAGAACTAGCCCTGCTTGGAAAGCCTCCCCCAATAATTGATGCAACGGGCGATGATAATAATAATGCGGATTGGGTTCATCAATTGCACCCAATGCTTTCATCGGTGGGATATGTAAATATTTGTTGATTTTCATACCCCGGGTATGAATTAATTGCCCATTACTGTCTTCCATTTCAGCATAAAAAATTGGATTGTTGGAGTTAAATGCTGGATGTGCTGTCGCAAACACAAATCGCCCCTCAGGTCGAAGCATCTGCCGTGCAGCAAGAAATAGTGGGGCAATATCGGGAATATCCATTAATGCCATTGTGCAAACAATTGCATCAAATTGACCCAATGCCACCAATGCGACTTGGTCTGTAGCATCCACTACACGATAATCAATAGGATGCCCAGATTGTTGCCCACGTGCTTTTGCCCGTTCAATTAATTCAGCACTAAAATCAACGGCAGTGACGATAGCCCCAAGTGCTGCTAATCGCCGCGCCATCACACCGTTACCACAGGCGACATCTAATACACG
>RFHA01000406.1 GCA_003696565.1 Chloroflexota bacterium | reverse complement strand
GGTTCTTGGAATCGGAGTGTGCCAATTGGTTATCGCGTGTCCTTAGTGCGCCTAGATGGTAACAATCCATATCATTATGAGACATTTGCATCAGGTTGGCTACAAGGGTTTGAAGCATGGGGTCGTCCGGTGGATGTACATGTCATGCCTGATGGCGCGTTACTTGTTTCTGATGATCTAGCTGGTGCTGTATATCGTATTAGCTATGTGGGGCAATAATCTGATGCTTTTTAGGGGCTATGTCAATTGTCCCCTTCTTATATTTTGCATATGGGATTATGCTATACTTAGTATCCGATTGGTGTAGTCTATCAAATCGAGGCGATATGTTAAAATCTATAGTTAAAATGGTTTTGGGTGATCCAGTTGAGCGGGCACTGGCAAAGTATCGTGAAGTTGTTGAAAAAATCAACGCGCTTGAGCCAGATATGAAAGCCCTGAGCGACGATGAGCTTGCTAACAAAACAACAGAATTTAAAGCACGGCTTGCTGCGGGTGAAACACTGGATGACCTGTTACCAGAAGCCTTTGCAGTCGTACGAGAGGCATCAGTTCGTACGATTGGATTACGGCATTATGATGTGCAAATGATCGGTGGTATTGTGTTGCATGAAGGGCGCATCGCTGAGATGAAAACCGGTGAAGGTAAGACGCTAGTTGCAACCTTGCCACTTTATCTTAACGCGCTGACTGGTCGCGGTGTACACTTGGTCACGCCGAATGATTACCTCAGTAAATATGGTTTACAAACCATGGGACCTGTTTATCATTTCTTAGGATTAAGTGCAGGTGTGATTCAAGGGTCTGCTGGTAATCCTGATAAAGGCTCATATCTTTTTGATCCCGACTATGATACAGATGATGATCGTTACCAACACCTCCGCCCGGTAACACGTCGTGAAGCTTACCAGGCAGATATTACTTATGGTACGAACAATGAATTTGGCTTCGACTATCTGCGTGATAATATGGTGATGGATAAATCCCAAATGACGCAGCGGGATGAGCTATATTTTGCCATCATTGATGAAGTCGATAATATTCTAATTGATGAAGCCCGTACGCCATTAATCATCTCTGGTCCTGCAGATGAACCCTCGGATTATTACAAGCAATTTGCGGCAGTTGTTAAAAGATTAAAGCCTAGCTCTGAAGAAAGCGTAGAAGCTGAAGAGCCTGATGGTGACTATGTGGTCGATATTAAAGATCGTGTAGCATACTTGACCGAAGCTGGGGTGGAAAAAGTTGAACAGATGCTTGGTATAGAGCATCTATATAGCCCAGAAAATGCCGAAATTATCCCTTATCTTGATAACTGCTTGCGTGCAGAAACACTCTATGAGGTGGATAAGGATTATATTGTACAGAACGGCGAAATCATCATAGTTGATGAGTTCACCGGACGCTTGATGTATGGACGGCGGTTTTCTGAAGGGTTGCACCAGGCAATTGAAGCCAAAGAAGGCGTACAGATCCGGCGTGAAAACTTAACTTTAGCCACGGTGACATTTCAGAATTTCTTCCGCATGTATAAAAAACTCGCTGGTATGACTGGTACAGCTCTAACCGAAGCGGAAGAATTTGAGAAGATTTATAACTTAGAAGTAGTAGCGATCCCAACCAATGTGCCGGTTATTCGTATTGATCAAGAAGATTTGATTTATGCCACGGAAGAGGCAAAGTGGAACGCTGTTGTTAATGAAATTAAGGCGCGTACCGAAAAACAACAGCCGGTGCTTGTGGGGACAGTAGCGATTGAAACATCAGAACGCCTTAGTCGTCGTCTTAAACGTGCCGGCATTGAACATGATGTGTTAAATGCTAAGCAACATGAACGCGAAGCGGCGATCATTGCCCAAGCAGGTCGCCCTGGAGCGGTGACAATTGCAACCAATATGGCTGGGCGTGGTGTTGATATTCTGCTAGGTGGTAATCCTGAGGGGTTAGCGCGTGAAAAATTACGTAAAGCAGGCTTAGATTTAACAGAAGTTGACCCTGAAACTTGGCAAAAAGCTCTGAATGAAGCAAAAGCGCAGACACAGGCAGATCGTCAGATTGTGCTGGATGCTGGTGGATTATATGTGTTAGGCACTGAACGGCATGATGCTCGTCGTATTGATAATCAGCTTCGTGGGCGTTCTGGTCGTCAGGGTGACCCTGGAGAAAGCCGCTTTTTCCTCAGCTTAGAGGATAATTTGATGCGTCGCTTTGGGGGGGATCGTGTTAAGAGGTTCATGTCATGGGCAAAAATTCCTGAAAATGAACCCATTGAAAACCCCGTCATTACTAAAGCAATTACCCAAGCGCAGATTCGTGTTGAAGGGCATAACTTTGATATTCGCAAGCGCGTGCTGGAATATGATGATGTTGTGAACAAACAACGCGAGATAATTTATGCTCAACGGCGTGAGATACTAGAAGCCGAGTCGTTGCGTGAGCGGTATCTTGATTTAATTGAAGATCAAATTTCCGCCGTGATTAATGAGTTTGTTGGGGATGAAGAGGCTGATATCGAAGCTTTATATCGCCAATTATTTACGATCTTCCCTGTGCCAGAACAGATCACCATCGATACCATGAGCCAGATGACCCCGGATCAACTAGAAGAGGTACTTATAGAAGCGGCTCATCAGGCTTATTACAAGAAGGTGGAAGAGCTTGGTGATGAGATGATGGCACGTGCCGAACGATTTGTTTTGTTACGCGCCTTAGATATGCACTGGCAGCGTCATCTAACAGACTTGGATGTTCTACGAGAGGGGATTGGGTTGATGGCAATTGCCCAGCGCGACCCATTAGTAGAATATAAACGTGAAGCATTTGTGATGTTTGGTCAAATGCGTGAACAGATTGACCGCCAAGCCGTGCAAGATATTTTCCGTGTACAAATTAGCCGTGTACAGCAACCTGTTCGCCGTCAGATGCGTGCTTATCGCCCTAATGCCGATGGCTCAGCTGAGACATCCAAACCAGAACCTGCTCGTAATGCCAGAAAAATAGGGCGTAATGATCCATGTTGGTGTGGCAGTGGTAAAAAGTATAAACACTGTCATTATAAAAAAGATCGGGTATCTGCGCCGGTTGATGCTTAGTTTCTATGGTGAGAAGTTCTATGGACGATGCTATCCTTACTTTTCTACAAGAAAAAGTCAATTCATTTGTTAAGTGGGATTTAATCCGCTTTTTCCATGATAATCCCCATACTAAAGACACAGCCGAAAACATCGCCCGGTATACCGGGCGAGACAAAATAGCTGTTGCCCATGAGTTGGATGAGCTTGTTTTAAATGGGGTGTTAAAAGCAGAAATGATTACCAACTATCGCGTGTATTGTCTGGTGGATGATATACAAACCCGCCAACTGATTGAACGATTTATGGATGCTTGTCATGATCGAGAGTTTCGAGTAGAGGCAATCAATCAGGTTATTAAGCAAATGCAGTTCTCGCCTCGGCATGATTTTTAGATGATGTCACTCTCACTAAACCAATTATTAATGCTGTTCATGTGGTTTCCACTTTCAGCATTATTGCTTTTTATGTTTTTGATTGCCCGCTTTTATGAGATGTTTTCTAAGCGGCGGACATTTTTTCGATTGTATTTACTTCCCATTGTCTTGTTTGGCGTATCATCAGTGCGCTATGCTAGTGCGGATGTGCTTTTAGGCGATCCATTTGCTGATATTGCATCAGGTCTTGGGGGCATTTGTTTGCTTGGATTAAGTATTCGCCTATACTGGTTAATGATTGTAAAAAACCAGCAGCGGTAGGTGTTATGACACAGTTATTTGGCTTAATTGGATTGTTATCCATTGCCATCATGATGTTTGTGCTAGGAATGCTTAGTCAACGTCTAGGGCGGGTAACACGGGCTGCCCCATATTATTATGGCTTTTTTCTTTCTGCCATATTTGTGTTGATTGGGGTAGGTGCCCGGCTTGTCTATCCAGTTGATTCAGATGATCCAGCGTGGGTTTTACTGGTTAATGGCACGCCGGCTTTAGGCATCACCATTGGCTTAGTTGTGGCATGGCACTATTGGAGTTGGTTACTGGCTGAACGTGGCTGAAGATCTGTTCGTCGATAGAGAAAAAGGTCGGTAATTGACAAGCTCGCTTTATGAAATCATTCGGGCTATGCCCAAAATAGAACTACATCGGCATCTGGAAGGTGCTATGCGGATTTCTACCCTAGTGGATATTGCTAGGGATTTTGGGGTTGAAATGCCAGAGTATGAGGTCGAAACGCTCCGTCCATTTGTTCAGATGATGCCAGATGAACCCCGTACTTGGCAGAATTTTATGGCGAAATTTCGTACACTACGCCAATTTTATTTGGCACCGGCTGTTATTCGCCGCATCGCACAAGAAGCCGTGATTGATGCCGCCCAAGACAATATCAAATATATGGAACTACGCTTTACCCCCAAAGCCCTTTGTAACATTGTCAAATGTTCTGCACATGATGTTGTCCGCTGGGTATGTGAAACCGTGGCAGAAACGGCTCAGCAATATGACATTGTTGTCCGTTTGATTGTTTCGATGAATCGACATGAGAGTGTAGAAGTTGGGGAAAAAGTTACGCAAGCGGCGATTGATCACATGGGCTTAGGTGTCGTTGGTATTGATCTGGCTGGAATTGAAGCTGGTTATGCGGCGTATCCGTTCCGAGATGTTTTTGAACACGGACGGCGTGCCGGTTTGGGTGTTACGCTCCATGCTGGTGAATGGGAAGGTCCCCAGAGTGTATGGGACGCAATTAGCAACATTGGCTCTGACCGTATTGGGCACGGCATCCGTGCGATTGAGGATACTGGTGTGGTGCATGTCCTTGTAGAACGTGGAATTACGTTAGAAGTGTGCCCATCAAGTAATGTCGATAGTGGTGTAGTAGCTTCAATGTCTGCACATCAACTCCCGGTTTTGTTAGCAAGTGGTTTAAAAGTCACCATTAATACTGATGACCCGTTGGTGAGCGGCATTACTTTGACTGATGAGATTGTGCGTGTGATGGAAAATCTTCCTATTACACTGGATGATATTAAACAAATGACGCTTAATGCAGCCCATGCCGCTTTTTTGCCGGATGACGAAAAGCGTGATTTGGTAAAACATTTTGAACGTTTGCTCTACGCCTCTGATGTTTTGGACTGAGTAGTCAGTTGTGAGATTGTTATGATTCAAGTGGGTGATATTCGTATTCATTTGGTCAGCGATGGGATTACCATGGCTGATCCTGGCGGTCCTTTTGGGTTGGTGCCACGTGCTTTGTATCGTCAATATTATGAACCGGATGAAAATTTTATGATCCCGATGTGCCTTACTTGCCTGTTGGTTCAAGTGGATGGCATGAATATTGTGGTTGATACTGGCTTGGGAAATAAATTAAATGACAAACAAAGAAGAATTTGGGGGCTAACTCGCCCAGAAGGTGGGTTGCTAGATGGTTTAGCGCGGCTTGGTATACAACCTGAGGATGTGCATCTTGTTATTGATACACATCTCCATGCTGACCATTGCTCCGGTAATACCTATTATGTGGGCGATACTTTGATGCCGACATTCCCTAATGCGGAATATGTCGTACAGCGACGAGAATATCAGGATGCCAGTCATCCAAATGAACGAACTGCCGCCACATATCATGACGTTAATTGGCAACCCCTTATTGAAAATGGACAGATGCGTTTGCTAGACGGCGATACAGTGCTTGCCCCTGGTGTGATGGGTGTTGTTACACCCGGACATACTCCTGGACATATGAGCGTTTGTTTTGAAAGCCAAGGACAACATGCCATGTTTGTTTGTGATATGGCGAGTTTTGCTGTGCATTTTGAAAAACTTGGCTGGATGACGGCTTATGATGTGGAGCCATTAGTGACATTGGAAACAAAACGTCGCTGGCAACAATGGGCATTTGAACATGATGCAGTGGTGATCTTTCCACATGATGTGAAGCGTCCAGCTGGCAGACTCCGTAAAAATGAGAAAGGGCGATTTGAGTTAGCGGTTGTCCCGGTTTAAAAATCGCCCAAGATCATTGATGATTTTAAGCTATTGGCGCGCTTGCCATTCTTGGATTGTTTGTTGCAAAAATGCACGCACTTCTGGGTCTTCTATATCACTGACTGCTTCATAATAAATATCGTCAACTTGAATCCGGACACCCCCACCAGGGGCTGGTAAAACATGCAAAACACGCCCAGAATATTCTGGTGTGTGTTTTAGTTTATGCTGTAAATATGCCTCAATCGCATTGGCGATATTCAGTTCTGGAACGGGTGCAGCTTCATATTTACCGCGACTAGTCGGTTTAATACTGTCCTCGATACGATATTTGGGTAAATCTCCAGGCATTGCGCCATCTAATGAAATGGGCGGCGGTGGTGCGGATTTAGTAGCTGGTGTATCTGGTAATGATTCTGCGGGGTCGGGCGGGTTATTATCTGGCTTGTTTACCACATCGGATAACTCACGCATGATTTTGATAAAAGTCTCTTTGGTGTTTGGGGCATCAACCAAACTCCGATAGCCG
>RFHA01000405.1 GCA_003696565.1 Chloroflexota bacterium | reverse complement strand
TTCATTGATGGGAGACCTGTAGACACCACAATTTTGCCAGATGTCGAGATGCGGTCCGCCGGGCTGTGGCTTGTCGCCACCTTCGTAAACCAATGTGTTATCGTGGTCTCTGGCAGGGGATACAAATTTTTGAACGCCTTCGATGCCAGAAGGTTCTCGCAGGCTTGAATAAAGCAGGCCAATGATGGCGGCTGCGGCCAAAACCAATCCACCAATCACCAGAAATGTTTTGGTGTTTGAGGATTGAGAAGTTTTGGCTGTTTTTGTTGTTTTGCGTGTTTTGGCTGATTTTTTTGCCATGTGGTTCTCCTCTAAAGTAAAGATTAATGATTGATGATTAGGGATTGGTAAACCACAAAAGAATTTTGATGAAAACTACACGATTTCTTTGCGGTTTGCCTAAAGTGGGCGACAAGCTGCACGGCTGCGGGTCATTTTACTTGCCGCCATGAATGAACAGGTGTGGGATTATAAAACGGCCGTTTTCCATTCCCTACACCCGTTCAAATAATCTTGTTAATTATTAAGCTTTGGCCTATTGACCGGCAGGTAAAACGGCCGTAATGGCTTCCCGCAGCACAGCCGCATCCTGTGGCCCCACAAAAACAGAAGCCACCTGTCCGTTCTCATCCAAAATTACAACCGAAGGATGCCCTCGTACGCCAAATTGCAATTGCATACGCTCATTATCAGGAACGGCCGCATCCAAACGTTGAAAAACAATCCCTTCTGTAAACTCTGCCTCAAGCCCATCCACGATAGGCTGCATTTGCATTCAAGGCACTCAATTTTCCGTGTAAAAAAGAATAAACGTAGGGCTTTCAGGGGAAGAAACCCCGCCACCCGGTTGAGGCGAGCAGGCCGCACCAACTAACAAGGCAAATACGGCCAAAAATAAATACCGCAAACGAAACATTAAATCTCCTTCGCAAAAAAGATTGATGATCAATCAATTAAAGAATAAAGTCAGCAGCAGGCAGCAGACGGTACAGTTTACAAAAAAAGGGGCACAAAGATGTACCCCTTTACTCAACGACGATACCTGTCTTATTTTGTCAACGCTTCATGCACACGGCGCAAACGTGCCGCCGCTTCTGAAGCGACTTCTTGCAGACTCTCTGCTTGCGCCACTTGCAGCATCATCAATGGGTCAACAATGGAAACCACT
>RFHA01000404.1 GCA_003696565.1 Chloroflexota bacterium | reverse complement strand
CACGTGTGTGGGGAAAACGTATGGTCACGAAATCGAGTTTGTTAACAACGGCGGTACACCCCCACGTGTGTGGGGAAAACTTTGATCCAAGATAGGGACATCGTTTGGCGACTTCCGGTACACCCCCACGTGTGTGGGGAAAACTAATGGATTATGAGAAAGACTTGACAAGTTCGGCGGTACACCCCCACGTGTGTGGGGAAAACCCCATAGCAACAATTGTATATTGTTGCTCATTTGGTACACCCCCACGTGTGTGGGGAAAACTGTAGGATATTGGCTAATGCCACAACACGCGCCGGTACACCCCCACGTGTGTGGGGAAAACGCCGTCATCAATGATGATATTGTTGTCATTATCCGGTACACCCCCACGTGTGTGGGGAAAACCCTTCTGTAACAATTGTAATATTTGCGTTGAGCAAATATACATTATTTATGAAGAATTATTCCGCCGGACGAGCAACAAACCATCAAAATCAACAATGCTGCGACGTGTTTCGCCATAGACCCGAACAGCAAACTTTTGCTCCGTGTTAACAGACCATATTTGAATAATACCACCTTCTTGGCATTCATGGCAACACTTTTCCCAAAGTTTGTCTCGTACCATAGCATTAAGATGCCCAACAAACACACCGGGATGTGGTTCTATCAGCCAGCGGGTCAATTCACCGCGTAACCCTGGAGGAACTTTGCGCATTATCATAACTACCATAATTCTTCTCCAATCAAGGGTCCAGGTAACGCGCCATCCTCATCATAATCAGGTTCCGGTTCTTCATGGATGTTGAGCAGGTTATCAATATCAGGCAAAATACGCTGAAGCAGCTTTGCCTCCTTGAAGCGTTCCCGGCAGAGCCGCCGAATACGCGGTTCAATGTCTGTGGTACTCATGGCAACAACTTCAAATGCGATTGGAATCGTGAGTTCGGTTTTGTATAAATCCGCGATATCGTAAACAAACGATAATTGCTTACCGCTGTGGACAAAGCCTAGACCAGGTGCATATCCACCACTAACAATAGCAGCATGACATATACCGTTCAATAACGCATTAGCTGCCGATAGCGCACGATTTAGCGGATCAGAGGCATCCCACTCATTGCGGTCATAACGTCTGCCACGCCATTTCACACCAAATCGGCGGCTCATGAACTGGTAGGTATTGCGTACGCGCGCGCCTTCATGTCCACGGATCTGCTCCAGTGTCAGATCAGGATCAAGCGGTTCACCAAAGCGAAATTCATACATACGAATGGCAACCTGTCGGCGCGAGTCCATATCGCTTACCAGGGCTGCCTGCTGACGTAAGCGAGACGCTTTGCGCGTTTCACCAGTCCCTTGTGCATAAAAACGGGTGGCACCCTCACCGACCCACAAGACAGAACATCCGTTACGAGCCAGAAGTTTGATGGCATCATGTGTGATACTTGTCCCAGGACCCAATAGCAACACAGATAATGAAGCAACAGGAATAGCTGTTTTGCCGTTTGCATCAACAGCTTCAACAGCCTGCCGATAGCGTTGAATCACAGCATGTTCAATATAGAGATAGCTAAGGCTGTCTCTAAGCTTAGGTAAAATATGTAGATCAAGCATTTTTGCATCTCCAACTACTTAAACGAGATAATCACCACTAGCGTGGAGATGCCCCACATAGTGGGGAAAACTTCAGTCATCATGATAATAAATCCCTGAGGGGTCTCAGGGATTTGTGAATAGTGTTAATTATGCTATTGGATAAGGGATAGATAACAATCCAAATCCAAATGCTTTGCCGCTACCAATCCCATTAATGAGTGCTTCATTGAATGCCGCTGCATCGATAATCTTCAGCACACCATCAAACTGAACAACATGCCAGGTCTGGCTGCGCTTTTTGCCAAATCGCTTGCCCAGTTTGGCAGCGCGCACATCCAACTGATCAAACGTAAATCCGTGTTGTTGTCCTTTGCGTACTAACCAGGTGAATAAAGCATCTTCCTGATAAATCGCGTGCCGCTTACCATCCCGTTTGACGGTGGGGTTTGCCTGTAATCGGAAACGGCAAACCTGCCCTTGCTGAACAACTGGTTGCACATGGCGAACCTGAGGAGCTTCTAACATATACTGTCGCTGGTTAAGTCGTTCTGATTGTTCCCAGGTTGGTATCTCCAGCGATTGTACCAAGACAGAAACGCCTGGAGCACGGTATCGATCTTCCACGCGATATAAGACACGCTCATCCGCAGACAATTGGGCAGGGAAAGCGGTCATGAGGGTGCGGTGCAGTTCATAGCGATCTGAAAGATCAAACCGGGCTTCGCGTGATCGAGGATTCAGGACTAATTGTGATAGATACATCTCAAACCTCCTTAGATTGCTGTGGGGAGGCGGGCGGATTCACCTGAATCCGCGTTACCTTACGCGGGATGAAACGACGCGGTTTAAATGAGATGGGGTGGTCGTTACGAATGAGTTCCCCATCAGGTGCGTCGATCACTGCCCAGAGTTTGTCTCGGATGGCGTTTTCCAGCCTGGGATATTCCTCCAGCAATACGTCAAGGCTGGCAGATTGTAAGCCATCTGGCAGCCAGACACGCTCGGATGGAACAAACGCCTTGCGCCCCAGGAACAAAAACCACTTTGGATTTTTCAGTGCGTTATGGATGGTTTCTAGCATGGATGGATCGCCTTCCAGTCCAACCAGGAATTTGGCATCTGACAGATAATAGCGTTCCGATGTAATGAGATTTTTTGTCTCTACACCGCCGCTGACTCTATAGTAACCATCCCGCCCAGCTGTATGAAAATCTCGCCGGATTGAGCCGGGTTTATCGCTCCGCACCCCCATCCTGAGAGTTGCCAACGCCTGAATCTTGCCGGTCTCGGTGCGGGGGATGCCGAGCGCAGCACAGAGCAAGCCAATCACGCCGCTTTTGGACGGTTCGCGCTCTGTATCTCTGTGGCTAAAGTGGCTTTTTGTCCCCCACGCCTGCATCGGCGCACTGAGGCGAATGAGAAGCGTTGCCATGTTATGCACTCCCTATGGCATTCAGTATGACATTAATCCAGTCGCGGAGGTTAGACTGAGTAGCCTGCCTCAATTCATCGGATGGCAACTCAAACTGATGGGGATTGAGCACGGCAACTGTGGGTTCACTCAGGCGGAACACACTTTCGATCTTGTCCCAATATTTTGCAAGTTCCTGGATGGAGGGTTCGGCGTATCCCTTGCCGTTTCTGGCACGGATAGGTTGCTCAAAGGCGTTGGTCAACGCTTGACCATCATTGTTGGGACGGGCAACAGCGAGCAGGAAATCCGGCGCGTGCTGATTAACGAATGAGTTCTTCATACCGGAGGGCACAACAAGGGCAAATGCCTGCATGAAGGCATCCACTGTTTGGCGCGCAAGGTTAACATCACCATCCAGGTTTTTCACCAACTGATCCCAATCGATCCGGGCACACCGGTAGTAAGTAGCAGAGTTAAAGGGAACAAGACCAAGCATTCCTGCGCCGCTTGTATCATCCGGTGTCAGATCATCTACAGCGGTGAAATAATCGAATTCAGCGGTGTTCACCTCATGGGTGGAGATAGCATGCGCCATCTGGCAGGCAGCATCAATGTTGAGGGCAGGCTTTTCTGCCAGCATCCGCCCAAATAGCGCGATGTCAGGTGCAGAGGTGCGGTTTTGTAATTCTTTCTCAAACTTCTTGACAAACTGATCAATATTAGGATTCGTCCCATTCCGATGAGCATCCAAGAAAGTGTTTACAATCCAGTTTTTCTCTTCTTCGCTGATGTAGACCAGGACACTGGTTTTGTTGTCTGCTTTTTTGTCTAGTTTGGCATAGAGTTTAGTGGCGACTTCTGTCGCATATTCGGTGGCGGTTGCTTCGGGTACCCCCTGCTGAACCAGACTATCAACGGTTTGCCCGATCAGCGATTTGGTGCGTGTACCGATGGGCACATCTACAACATTCCTAAACACTTCCGAAACACGTATGGCACGCTTGGCAGATTGGGACGAAATGCGTGCACGACGGACACCACCAAACAACGCCTCTTTAGGATTGCCAGTATCGTCACGGTTAAGGTTGGAAGGTGCGAACGTTTGAATAGCGTGCAGTTCAATAATCATAATTGTCTTTCTCCTGATTGGTTACTTGGATTTGTTTGGTCCGGACTTCCAGTAAGCGGCTGCCCACTGCTTTTGAACAAAATGGTCGGGATGTTCCCAGTAGTGAAGATCACGCAATAACTGATTCCAGTTGACGGCGATATCCTTCGATTTCAACATACTAATATGTTGCCGAAGTGGTACATCCAGTGAATCACGACTCTGGCGGAGCAACTGGACAAAACGGCGGGTAGTTGCATCATCATCACCAACCGCCTGAGTCAACGTATATAGATGTTCACCCATGTTACCCTTGCCAGTTGATGATGGATGAAGCGCAAAAAGTGATGCGATCAGATAGATGTTGGCTTCATCATATGAGTTATGCACGAATGGGATCACATAAGGAAACATCCCTGGCACTTCGCCTGGCTCACGTCCTAGCCCACGCCGTAGTTCCGCCAGCATGGCACGGTCTTCGGCATGTTTTTCAAGAAACTCAACAAATGGATGCTTGTCTTCATTCATCGTATTTCTCCTACTGAATTGAATAGTTTCTTTAATCCACCATCTAATGCACGTTGAGCAATCACACTTCCTTTCAATGCGCTTGGGCTTTCACCTGCCATCTGAGCAGCTTTGTTGAGGGCGTTTTTGGCAGTGCTACATAAGGTCGTGATCCATTGATCTGGGGCATCCTCTACACCACTGGATAAATCTGCAATAAATTGCCAAAAGGAGGATTCCAACGCCTCCCAGTAGGTTGCGAGGGCATCCCATTGTTGAATTAATTTATCTCGATCCCCTGAGTCGGGTTGGCGATCCCCGCCACGCATGAGGACATTTTCGGCAAGAAGCCGGATAGCGTAGCGCAGTTTTTCTGCAGTGGCTTCTGCATGCTGGATTGCCTGCTCCACGATGCCCTGTTTGCTATTAAGCAGGTTTAATGGTAGGGGCATGATTTCCTGGCGATAGAAGATGGGCTTTGCTTGATCAGCCAGCCTCCCGATAGCCATAAGTTTCACGGGTTGTGTTGGGCTTAGTATACCGTGTCGCTTGAGTCGGGCTAACCATTGAATCACTGCTGGCGGTTTGATGTCTTCCTGATCCAATGCCAGAAGACTATGAAAATCCCGCCATAAGGCTCTGTCCGTATTGAAATACAGAAATGACCAAGTGATTTCGCCCTTCTTTTCCCGTTTGATATAACGTTTTTGGGGACTATGGACTTCATCCGCCAGCTTTGCCACGGGTATCAAAACAATTCTTGCAACTGATGTCCCTTCTGCAGTGGTTTCAGGTACTAACCAGACATGATTTGTTTGCCAGGTCAAATAGTCTAGATAACCCAGAGGAATGAGGTGAAGCATTTTTTGTCCAACTCGGCGTCCCTCTATAGGATTATCTTTTTCCCAAAATGGCTTGTCATTCTGCTGTGAGAGCATATAACTTTCATCAGGATACGCAATAAGATTGAACATGAGACTCTCAAAGAGGTTGGTACCTTGGGCAAAGAAGAGAACCCCTTTGGCAAATATGCTATCAACGAAATTGGGTGTGTTCTTTCCAGAATTGCCGCCACCCAGTCGAAATGCTTGAGCAACTAATAATGTTCTTGCCACTTGTGATGGACTGAGAGCTGTTGTCGTCTCTTCTGTAGCATGTGTGAACAATGTATGTGTGTTTGCTATAGCCTCGGCAAGATATAGAACTGACTTTTCATTACCCCGATCATCTTTCATCTGATAAAAGGGACGTTCGGGATGAAAAAGATCAAAGCGGTCATACCATTGATTGAAATATGACTCTAGTGGCTCAATAGGAAAGGCACCTTGAGTCCAGAGTGCTTCCCATGCTTCAACATCTTCGGGTCCAAATACGCGATGCAGAATCGCCAGTGCCAGTGGGAAAATCGAGGCGGTCATGATGGGTGTTTCACAACAGATTTCACGCAAATACTGCGCTTCTGTGAACAATTTGTAGAGTGAGACCTCTACAAATTCGCCATTGGTGGTGATACAGGGTATCCACGGCTGATCGATCAGATTGAACGAATGTGTCATGATTTCTCCTCAAGAATTTCTAAACCGTAAAATTTGGTCAGCTGTAATATGAAAGGAGTGTTTGGAACGTGATATTGGTCTCTATCAAACACAATGGCACGGGCATAGCGGAGCTGAGGAATACGCGCCCAATTTGGATTTTCTGGCAGTTGCTCCAATGCCTCTTTTACTTTCTGGTGCTGAATCGGGACACGATAGCGCAGTAGTGTGGATACCTCTTCCTTTGTGGGTTTACGGTCGAGCAACTCCCGCGGCAAATCTGATGTGAAACAGATGCTATCTATGCTGGGGCGAATATCCCGCGAGACAACCAGATTACGCTCGTCGTCAGAAAAACGTGAGCTATAGTTCCCAATGATTCCGCGCTTGGAGGGGCTTCCGATAATAACCTGACTTCCTTTGAAGTTGCTACGAGTCTCAGCCATTTGCATATCTTGGAAGGCACAGTCTAATGCCTGAAGATAAGCTGATGCAACATCTTCTATATGTGCAGCATCATCGT
Organism: Chloroflexota bacterium; assembly: GCA_003696565.1. Classification (GTDB taxonomy): domain Bacteria; phylum Chloroflexota; class Anaerolineae; order Aggregatilineales; family Phototrophicaceae; genus DAOTWY01. The sequence goes on along the minus strand of RFHA01000404.1, from coordinate 3,245 downwards.
TGTAGACAAAATCCATAATCGGATCAAGGTCATCCGGTATACGAAGTTCAGTTATCTGCCGTAGAACAAGCCAGGTTTTTAATAGAATGAATTCTGAGTAGATCAACTTATCCACCCCAAAATCTGGTACATCGTGTTCAGACATCATGGGTGTGCAAATAGCAAGTATCGGTTGCTGTAAGTGATGCGGACGTACCCTGCCAGCATGTCGATGTAATCGCCCAGCACGCTGGATTATCAGGTCAATGGGGGCAACACTTGTCACCATAAAGTCAAAATCTAAATCCAGGCTTTGCTCAATGATCTGTGTAGCAACCAGGATAGCACGCATCGGGCGATCCCCGTTTTTGCCAAAAGCGGCGAGTACATCCTGCTCAATCTGATTACGCCAAGCAGGTGGGAAACGTGCATGGAATAAGAGTACATCATCCTGTTGAATGTCTGGATGATTCTGAAGTAAGCGTGCTACACAAATTGCCTCATTGACAGTATTACAGATCACAGCGATACACCCACCTTGTTGGTAGATGGATGCTAACCGATTCCCTAACGTATCAGGATCGCCGGGGATATGCTGAATCTGGATGATACGAACATCAGATTTGGGCAATGGATGAACCTGAACACCTCCATCATGTGACACAAAGGTAAGGCGTGGATACGATACTTCGGGTAGGTGTTCTGAATCTGCGCCAACCTGTGCCAATAGATTCTGCCTTGTGGTACGTGATAAGGTTGCGGAAAGCAAAATCATAGGTGATTTCAGGGCGACCAACCATTCAAGCAGGCAGTCAATGATAGCGTTCATATAGGTGTCGTAGCCGTGAATTTCGTCAAAGATCACAACTTTATGACTCAATCCATACTGCCGAACAAAATGATGTTTCACCTGCAACACACTCAACATCGCCTGGTCAACCGTGCCAACCGCATACGGAGCTAACAAGGCACGTTTGTGTCCCTGAAACCATTGTTGTGCCGTTAAACCACTCTCGTTCCCTTCTCGATCTGGCTGGGGTTGTAGCTGCTGATAGAGGGGATGTTGTTCTGCCTGCCCGTGAATCAATTGGAGATTGATTGTTTGATGCGGATAACGTGTCTGTAAATATTTCGCGACCCGCTCAAACATCTGATTACTAGTTGCTTGGGTGGGCATAGCAACATAAACCCCTGTTAGTCGGAACAAGTTCATGAGTAAGTCAGCCAGGTAGAGAGCAACCTCTGTTTTGCCACCACCAGTGAGATATTCCACTAGAATCAGTCTGGGTGGTCGATCAGTAAACTGACAATGTGTTATTGCAGCATTCTGAAGTGCGTTTGGTGGAAATGGGAAAATCGACTCAAAGGGTACAATGCAGCCATCGGTTTCCCATCCAAACCACCCTTGTTCTGCCAGGGCGATTTCTGCCCGCTTCAGGCTGCGCTGGAAATAACCTGACGGTTCTATAATTTCTGTCTCATAGGGGAAGTATGCTTCATCAGAGCCAATCCAGTCACAAACTGAGACAAAGCCAGAGAGGAATGCGGCAAACGTATTGATCGTTTGAACATCCTCAGAAACCTGAAATACTTGGACATCTAGGGTCTCCTGTATTATCTGGCACAACTGATCTTGAAGGTCTTTCCATCTGCTTCCACCAGGATTAGCTTTATCAACCTCTGTATCGGCAATCCAGGAACCGTGATGACCACCAATAACCGATGCTAGACTGATAGCCACATGGCGTTTCATCCCCTTATTCATCAGCCAAGATTCAAGAATGACGGTAGATAAAATACCATGTGGTTTATCTATCGCGCGCTCGTTTATCCCAGCATCTATGAATAGCTGATAGAGTGGTTGGGCTTTCTTCTGGAAGCTGGGAGTTGCTTTGCCGATGTCATGCAAAGCGGCGAGCAGGGCGATCTGTCGGCAGGCGGATTCCTCATCTAAGTGCAGCAAATCTGCTAACCATTGACGTTGATAATCACTCAGAACATGATGCCACATCATCCACGCAACAGCCGCGACATCCAAGAGATGATATATGAGCAAGTGATACGCACCGCTTTTTCGATCATATTTTGCCCAAAGCGAATAAAGCAGAGACTGGTGTTCCTGCGATGCACCCTGTGTAAGACCGTATGCGTGAAGTTGCCTTTGCAGGCTACGAATGATGCGTTGTTTGAGCGATTCGGGTTCAATAACGACAACTCCTGACCCCCAACTGCGAATCCAGGGGATCATTTCTTCCGGGGCAGATACATCCACTGAGAAATATACATAGCCATTATTATCGACTGAAAGCTGTTGTGTCTCATGCCAGATACTTTCTAGCAGTCGATCGTAATGCCTTGGTTCAAAACGGAGTTGAACGTGTGTTGGGGGGTGATCAGTGTTCCATACTCCCCATGCCTGCCCCGTTTGAGAAACAATGCGAGCTTGGTCACCAATGCTATACTTCAGGTCAGTCGGTCTAATCTCCAGAATACGATCAAACTTGAGGCTTAGGGGGATGTATTGCTTCTCATCCCTTGTCCCTTCACAGAGAACATAAAATCCATCAGAAAGTGGATTACTGATAAAGCGATATGGGCGAATACGCCACTGAGTTGTGCTTGGTTGATTAAGGGGATGGTATTCAACCCACACCTCGGTTTGATTGCGCTTTGCCTGGGCTAACAGCGTGAACCATCTTGCTGAAGGATGTTCGCCACTATCTAGATCAAATTTACCCAATAGGGTGGTCGTCATGGTGTTGCCACCCAATTTACGAAGCAGTGACCGGATGACCCACCAGCGTGCGCTTTGGTGAGTCAGTGCGCGTTCTAGAGCAAGATACAGGAAATCGCTTTCATCGGGTGTTAGCGTGAAGGAAACAAAGTAATCCTGATCCAAGTAATACCGTTTGCGATCCACATAGATCGGAACACCCATTTCTTCAAGAATGCTTATATACTTAGGCACAGACCGGCGACTGATACCAAATGTTTCTACAATCTCGCCTGTACTGATTCCGTCAGTCGAGTTTGCCATCATCTGTAGAATACCGTAAACAACTCTAAAACTTTCACTTAGACTCATACCCAACGGCTCCTGAGTTCATGATCTTAATATACACCAGTTGGGGAACGGAGCGTGCCCAATCTCATTAAAACATACTAAATATAGCATTAATGTACAACAAAAAAAAGCAAGAAAACCCTCCAGCTTGTAGGTTATTTATTAACTGTAAGCTACACCCCCACGTGTGTGGGGAAAACGT
>RFHA01000403.1 GCA_003696565.1 Chloroflexota bacterium | reverse complement strand
TTTTTAGGTGCCCATGCTATACCACCGGGTTTAACAGCCGAAGCCTATACCGAGCAAATCATCCACGAGATGATCCCAGCTGTAATGGCGTGGTTCAATCATTCGCATTTTGAACAACTATACATTGATGTATTTTGTGAAGAAAATGCCTTTAACCCCAAGCAGACTGAACGGATTTTGAGAGCTGGGAAAACTGCCGGCATGGGTGTTAAGGCGCATGTTGACGAATTCAACGCCTTAGGCGGTTTAGATATAGCATTGCGGTTAGGTGCGGTCAGTGTGGATCACTTAGATGTAACGCCCGTGGATGAGATTAAGCGACTAGCTCAGACAGATACAGTTGGTGTTGTTATCCCAACGGTTAATTTCAACTTGGGCAGTACACAGTTTGCTAATGCCCGTGCGATTATCGACACTGGTGGAATACTTGCGCTAACAACAGATATTAACCCAGGGTCTGCTCCCTGCCCTTCTATGCCGTTTGTTATGGCATTAGCGTGTCGGTATCAGCGATTATTGCCAGCAGAGGCATTAAACGCCAGTACAATCAACGCGGCATACAGCATCGGCATGGGTGACCGTGTGGGATCAATCCAAGTTGGTAAACAAGCGGATTTGTTAATCCTCAACACAAGGGACTATCGTCATTTAATGTATGAATTTGGCGGCAACCTGGTTCAGACAATTATCAAAAACGGTGTGATTTATTAGCGCGACACGTAATCTTTCAGTGTGTGATGATGGTGGTGGTAATGGCAGCAACATCATATTTTTTGTGGTGGATGGCTTAGGTTTTGTTATGTATTTTTTGGACAGCCATAGAAAAGAAATTTTTAGAGCAGACATCACAATTCTTCTTATGTGTTTTTGATTGTCATGATGTAGCAATTGGATAAAAAGATATGACAATTTTTTTAGATGGCAAGAGCCTAACAATGGAACAGGTCGCTGAGGTTGCATATGAGCATAGACCTGTTGCACTAACAGATGAGGCAAAGGTCAATGTACAGCGTGCGGCAGATGCCGTGCAAAAATTACTGAATGATGGTGTGGTCGCATATGGTATCACAACCGGATTCGGCGCATTTAAGGATCGTGTGATTCCACTAGATCAAGTTGAAAAATTACAACGCAACATCATTATCAGCCATGCAGTGGGTGTGGGTGATGCATTCGATATCCCAACCACGCGCGCTATTATGCTTATTCGTGCCAACACACTAGCACGTGGGCATTCTGGTATACGGTTAAGCACCTTACAAACACTGATTGATATGCTAAATGCGGGTGTGCATCCAGTGATCCCAGAAAAAGGGTCTTTAGGGGCATCTGGTGACCTTGCCCCATTAGCACATATGAGCTTGGTGTTGATTGGTGAAGGCGAGGCAGAATATCAAGGCGAAATATTGGATGGTGTAGATGCCATGCAGCG
>RFHA01000065.1 GCA_003696565.1 Chloroflexota bacterium | reverse complement strand
CTATGCTGAATTGTTGACAGAAATTGAAAAAGCAACGCGACAGTTTGACGAGGCGCATAGTGATGCCTTTAATCTGCTTATGTCACTGCGCGAATTTGTGTCCGGCGACAATCTTGACGCATTTTTAGAATTCACTACTGCTTATCCTGCCTACTTAATGGGAAAACGTGAACAAGGCAAATATGCCTATCAATTCTCTATTCATTTTATAGAAAGGTTAATTATGATGACTGAAAAACGACTGTATCCGATTCTTCAAAGTCAAGGTTTTCAGAACATTGCTTATGCCATTCGGCAGAGTACTGTTACTGCACAATACCGTAAGAAACAAGGTGAGCGTAAGTATGATGTACGCTATGGCTTGGGACAAGAACTCAGCCGTAAAGCTCGCCGTCCAGATGATTTCATCGCTGCACTTGCTGAGTTTTTGCACAACTATAACGCCGAAAATGCCCAAGTGATGGAAACTCGTCAACCGCCTTTCCGACGTAGCGTCCAGACCTCTGATATTGATGAAATAGTGATGTTAATTGATGAATATGGCTCAGAAACAGTAGCGCGTTTGCTCATTGCCTATGGTTATGCGCGTGTGCCACGTGAAGATGATTTACTAGAAGAACAACCAGAAGAAGAACAACTAGAAATTGAAGAAGGAGAATAATCAATGACACTTAATCTCTACAGCTTGTCCATCAGTGCACGTATGACCCTTGATTTACATAGCTTAAATAATGAGGGTGGTGAAGGTAATCAGATTCAAACTCGCATGGTAAATATCGTTGATGAAGGAGGGCGCTTACACAATGTGAACGCTATTAGCGGTGATATGTATAAACATATTCAAGCTGAGCATCTCTTCCATATTGCGCGTGAGAGCAGCAATCTTCCCTTGTGCGCAGGGTGTCGAGAATTCAACGCCAATCGTATCAACGCTGATCGCGCCTTCTTTGATCGTACAAAAGACATGAGTGATGCAGAAGTGTTAGACGAACTTTTGCGTGCTTGCACTATTGATGATATTGAGGGCATTCTCATCACAGAAGGTGGACGTAGTTTGCCGCGTAAGAGCGTGATTGAGTTTGGCTGGGTTGTTGGTGTGCCCGAACAAGTCGAGACTGATAGCTATTTCCATGTCAAATATGCACCATCTGATCGCACGAAAACGCCAGCCTCTCGCGAGGAAGAATCCAAGTCAGGTGCAAATCTCGGCCAAGCGATCTTTCATCGTCCCGCTTCATCGGGGGTCTATGCATTGGTATGTCACGTCAATCTTGCTCGAATTGGCTGGAACGATATTACACAGACTTATGCTATTAGCTCGGAGGAACGTTTGGCACGTGCTAAGGCTCTGCTTGAAAGCCTAACTTACACTTTACTAGAGCCAAATGGCGCTATGCGTTCGTCCCAAGCTCCACATTTGGTTAGCTTAGAAGGAGTTATTAGTGTCAGCAGTGGCCCAGTTCCAGCCCCTACTGTCAGCCCGCTAAAAGCTAACTATCGCAGCGATATTGATGGGATTGTGACATCACTAAGTCGCTTCCGTCCGGATACCGTGCAAGTGGGTGGTTTCGATTCAGCCAGTGCGTTCGCTGATTCAATGGCGAATATTTTGGCTGAGGTCAATCCTTATACAATTCAACATCGCTAAGGAGTCGAGCATGTGGGTACTGGCTAACTATGAAGCTACGGCGTTGTTTAGTTTGCGGCCAGCCACATCGACCGTTTCAGGGGGCAAGACGCTGCTTGTCCCCACACCTTTTGCTCTGAAGATGGCGATTATCGCTACTATTTGTGAGACAGAAGGCCTTGAGACGGCTAAAAAGATGTGGGGTTGGCTAGGCAATCTTACAGTGGCATTACGCCCTGCACCTGCCGTAGTCGTGAATAACACCTTTATTAAGATTCTTAAGCCGCGTCGTACACCGGCTAAAGACGGTTCTGCTGATATGGGTTACTTTCAACGTACAATTAGCTATCGTGAATACGCCCAGCTTCAAGGCGACTTTGGGGTAGGGCTTTGGGTAGAAGATGAGAAACAAGCTGAGCAAATCGCGGGGTGGCTATTATGCATCAACTATTTGGGTAAGCGCGGTAGCTTCATTCAGATTGTTGATCTTCCCACGCTTACCCATGAACTACCAGCAGAGTATATTGTGGTGGAGTCTGCACCTCAGAATATGCCGCTTAATGCTTTATTGATGCAGTTGGATGATGTAGGTGATGGGGTAACTTTTGAGCATATCGATATTTACGATAAGAAGCGACTAACACTGGGCAAGCACCGTGTATTGCGGCATGTAGGGTTGCCTTATGAGTTGGTCTCAAGTAGTCGCGGGTACACTTACTATCGCTTACGCACACAGGTGGATCATGAGTGAGCTTTTGGATGGTTTGATAATTCATCATCTTCGCTTTACTCTTCATGCACAAGATACTATTCGTCTGGGGCATAATGCTGGCAGTCAACTACGAGGGGCGTTCTTAAACGCCCTTATCTCATTCAAGTTCAATGACTATGTAGTGCACGAATTGATCAAGCGCGAGACCGCTGATGCTCCTCGCGGCAAGCTTCCAGTGCGCCCCTTTGCTATCCAACCACCACTTGCCAACACTGAGCAAGGTTTCTTCTTGCGCACCGGCGAAAGATTCTCTTTTAATATCAGTCTCTTTGGTGACGTAGCGCAACTCTTTCCTTATGTCATTCAATCAGTAGCCAAGATGGGGGAACAAGGGGTAGGGTATGGACGTGGAACTTTTACTCTAAAAAATGTTCATGCCGTGAATCCCCTTACTCACGAAACACAATCGCTACTAGAAGATGGACGCATCCGCGAAGCACCCGGTATCCCAGTGACTAACGAGCAAGTGAAGGTTCATGCGTCTGCTATGCCTACTGAGCATCTTAGGTTGCGATTTTTGACTCCACTTCAGCTTGTTCAAGCGGGTAAGTCTATCTCAGAACCACGTTTCGATGTTTTAATAGCACGCTTGATTGATCGTTGCCAAGCCATAGCTGAAAATTACACCGCTACGGAATATTCGGGGCTATGGCGCGAAGTTTATCTTGATCTTGTTGAGCGAGCTAAGCATGTCGTACTTGCTGATTTTGATGCTAAATGGTTGACGTTGCGTTCGGGTTCACGGCGTACCAACACCACTACCTCTATGAGTGGATTATTGGGCACTGCCACCTATACCGGAGCACTCTCTCCGTTCAATTTTTGGCTCTTGTGGGGGCAGAGTACTCAAGTCGGTAAAAATACTACCAAAGGCAATGGTTGGTATGAGATTTTACCTATTCACTTATGATGGATTTTTCGCTTGAGAAAAGCGTTTTGACGCTTTTCTCAACTCTCCCCATTTTTTTGACAGTGATCGAGTTGAGAAAAGACAAGAAAAATGAAGGAATTTTTCACTTCTATTCAAAAAAAACGGCTTCTAGAAATGCCCAAATTTCGCTCTTGCAAAAATTTTTGGTTTAGGTATCATTTTTTATGTCAAAAACGCACAGGGTTTCATCATAGAATGACTCGTAGAGAGTACTGAAAGCGCCGCCAAAGCGCTAGGGGGCATCGGTACTAAAAGCGTTTCATCATAGAATGACTCGTAGAGAGTACTGAAAGGCGCGCCTCTTGTTGCGCAACGGGGTAAAAGTCGGCAGTTTCATCATAGAATGACTCGTAGAGAGTACTGAAAGGCACGCCACGCTTGCGGACGTGCGAGATTATACCGTCGTTTCATCATAGAATGACTCGTAGAGAGTACTGAAAGTCATTAAAATAGTCTACCGCTAGGCGCACCGCTAGGT
>RFHA01000064.1 GCA_003696565.1 Chloroflexota bacterium | reverse complement strand
CACGAGGCGATTGTACGTAATGCTATCGCTGATGGTGTAGACGTACCGATACGGCTTGAAGCCGAAAAAGCTGGTATCGTAGAGTTGCAATACATGTTGCGTGATGAGCGCTTGCGGCAATACACGTTTGACGCTTTACCACCACGAGGCGATAAGTATACACGCGCAAGTCCTGTAGCAGCACGCGCCAACAATAACCGCTTGTCGGTGCTAAGCCGCAGCTGGACGAAAGCGTTCTTAGACGAACTCGCTCAGTTTCCAAATGGTGCATTTTCTGACCAAGTAGATGCGCTCAGTGGTGCATACGCAATGTTAAGCAAAACACCGAACACGTTGCAAATTTCAGACAACATCTTTTTTGATTGAGGACAGGGTTATGCCAACTGCTTTAGAATACTTACCGCATGACAAAGAACAACGAGCAGCAGCTGACAAGGCTTTTGAAGACGCTCGTGCACTCATGGAAAAATATGTCAAATACTATCAAGGGAAACACAAAGCGCACTTCAAAAACAGTGAAGACAATGTTGTTATCAATTTATGTCGTATTGTCGTAGATGCCATCGTTGACTTTTTAATGCCCCAAATGCCTAAAATCGTCATAAATGATGATGGCATTGTGGAGGAGGCAGAAGCGTATTTAGAAAATATATGGGTGGAAAACGGTGGGGCAAATTTTCTGAGGCGACTTGCCCAAATAGGCAGTATTTACGGGCATGTTTTTGTACGTGTTTGGTTCAAGGATGATGGCAAGGTAAACCTGTATCCAATTCAGCCACAGAACGTCATCGTGTTCTATGATCCAGATGACCACGAGGTTTTGTGGTATGAGCAACGTTGGTCGTCTAAAGAGCGCGGTAAAAAAGTAGAGTATCGACAAGACATTGTTCGCCAAGACGGCATTTGGTTGATACATGTTTACAAACGCAACAAAGGGGTAGGGCAATGGGAAAAAGTCGAGACACAAGAATGGCGATACCCCATAAGCCCGCTTGTAGATTGGGCTCACCTACAAGCGGTCGACCGCTATACAGGGGAATCCGAGTTGCGTCATGCCGAACTCAATGACCAAATCAATGCCGTTGCGAGTGATATAAAAGCCATCCTACGTCATCATGCAAGCCCTCGTGTTGTAGGTTTCGGATTTCAGACTGGTGAAGTGCAAGAAACAGCTATTAACGGCTTATGGACGATACCAAACCCTGACGCACGTGTAGAAGTGTTGCAGGGTGTTCCACAACTGGATGCCGCACAGAAGTTCTACGATACGCTCGTGCAGTCGTTTTTGTCAGAATCCAAAGTCGTGCTGCTACCAAGCGACATACGACAATTCAGCAACGTGACCAACTTAGGTATACGCGCTACTTATTTGCAAATGCTGTCGAAAATCGAGGTGTTGCGCCGCAATTATGAACGTGGCATACGCCAAATTTGCCGTTTGATAGGACTGGTGAATTTGGGTACTGATTTAGACGTACAAGTGTTGTGGGCGGATGCATTACCAACGAACATGATAGAGCAACTGACACTTATAGAACGCCAAATCGGTTTAGGCTTGATGAGCCGTCAGACAGCTAGCAAGATACTAGGATTGGATTACGGAAAAGAGCAACGGCAAATCGACATAGAGTTGCTGAATGATACAGGAAACGGCTTTGAGCCTAGCACGGGGGTGCTGTAGCATGGGGCGTAGCCGTAGACCAGACTTAGTTGAACTCGCAAGGCAAAAGCGCATTGTCTACTTACGTTCTCTCGCAAGGACATATAGACCAATCGGTCTACGGTTAAGAGACGCTTACAACGTCTTTCTACAAGAACTAGAAAGCAAGTCTTCTGTAGACATAAACGTAGATGACGTGCGTCTATCTTATCGTGTTTTCTTAGAAGTCCTTGAAGACACCGCTTCAGAAGTCCAAAGGCAAGGCGTTGTAGAGGGGATGCGCTACGGTGTTGATTTCCTGCAAGATGTAACAGGTGTTGAAGTACGATGGACACAAACGACTGTTGACAGTGTTATCAAGACGCTAGATTACTTAGACCGCTTACCCGACTTGGTGAACAAGTTTGAAGATTACCACATAGGGAAAGTGCAAGCGATAATCTTAGCTGCACAGAACGAGGGATTGAATCCACGTCAAACAGCATTGCTGTTGCGGGACTATTTTACACGTGGTCAAAATCCACTGTATGAAGCAGAACGTTTCGCACGTTCTCTACAGATTTACGGTAGTCGAGAGGGCGCTAGGGCGATTTATGAGCGCAATGGCGTTGAACAATGGATATGGAGCGCGAACATTGGTAGCCGTAGAACCTGTATGGCGTGCATCGTAAAGCATGGCACTGTACATCCAATCACTGAAGTGCTCAACGACCACTTTAACGGTAGATGCAGCGCTATACCTGTTGTCAAGAATGCGCAATTAAGTTATCAATTTGAGGACGGTATTAGTTGGTTTATGCGACAAGACGAGGACACACAACGCTATTTTTTAGGCGCTCGTTTTTACGACGCTTGGCAACAAGGCAAGATACGTGTTGACCAGAGTTT
>RFHA01000402.1 GCA_003696565.1 Chloroflexota bacterium | reverse complement strand
AAAGTTTCTTTGTCGGGATAGCGCAGCATATGCACCATTGCCTCGTTTACATCCAAAATACGGCCGTCTGGCGTAGTCCGATACAAACCAATAGGCACCCCATCAAACAGACTGTGGTATCTGGCCTCCGATTCCCTGATAGCGGCCTCCTGCACCAACCGCTCAGTGACATCTTCAATCACTGTTACCGTGCCAACCACCTCATCACCATCAAACAATGGGGCAACATGCGCACTTTGCTGCATCTGCTCATAAGCAGCATGTTTGAACTTTGGCGGCATTGGCAGTAAATAACTGTGCAAACGCTGAGACAAAAAGGAAACCTGCCCAATCAAGGCCTTTTGATAATACTTGTCCAATTTTCTGGAACGTAATGAGGGGAAAAGAGAAAATAAATCTTGACCCAATACCTGCCTGATATTTAAGCCGCTATGAATTGCCAACCAATGATTCCAACTTGTAATTTTCAGGTCTGTGTCGGTGGTAAAGACACCTTGGGGAGCATACTCATTAAGCCAGCGATAGGTTGTTTCAGCAAGACTTAACTTATTTTCGCTTTCCTGATTTGACATACAAATCCTTAACTGGCTTCCAAAGCGGCAATTAACTTTTCAAGGGAAGTCACACTCATGATAACAATTAAATAACCGGCAAAATTTGCTGTTTCAATCTTGAAAAGTGTATAGGCAAGCATTGCTTCTCGCAGCTCGCGGTTATCAATTGTCATCGAGTGAATCAAGCTGTCCAGGGCGTTCAAATGTATTTGGGGAACGGAAAAGGTGATTCGCTTTTCCAGTATGTCGCCAAAAGCGGACATGGTGGCATTTAACAGGATGTTGCCTATTTCGGTGAAGACTTCTGTGCGAGATTCATCCAAATGCAGCTGCTTCCCATGCCCATTCCCCGCTATCAAATCTACCAGCTGCACGGCACCGGGGTAATCCAGCATGATCATGGCGGAGCCGTCTACTGCCCCGCTAAAAATCTGATATACAGTTGCCACTTCGCCTTCAACAAAATCTCCCAGGGTACTGGATAATTTTTGCACAGCCAATATGTCAACATGGGGCACGTTTAATAAAACGCGCTTGTCTGACAGATCGGCTAAGGCGGCGATGGCCCGCCCGGCAGCGATGTTGAACAGTTCAGACAGGTCATCCATTTGCTTTCGGCTCATCTGCATTATTGCCTCCTGCCAAGGCTTT
>RFHA01000401.1 GCA_003696565.1 Chloroflexota bacterium | reverse complement strand
GGGGATTTTATGCCCTGGGTCACTGGCAGGCATGATGCCGCCTCAAATCAACTCTTAAGAGAATTCAAAGAGCTAGAAGATTGGCTGATCTTTAACTACGAGGAAGTGCAAACAATCGGCAATTTCATCATTTGGCAGCGCAAAGCGTAATTGACACCCGTGTGTTATTTGCTTGCCTACATCACCGCCGCGCATTACAATGTCTGTTGGGTCGTGGTTGAAGGATAAGCACAGTGCGGTTAGTTTTTCTTTCATTGGGGTGGATGCTTGGTATCCTACTAGCAGCAGAAGTAACGCACCTCACGCCAGTGATGTGGTTATGCCTAGTGGGGATGATGCTGATACTATGTAGATTAAATTGGTACAATCCCCCTTTTCGCTACGTCAATATTGCCTTACTTTTATTGACGCTAGGCGGTTTACGATACAGTCTTATACCACAAACAAGCGACCTAGCGCGTTTTAACAACACCGGCGGATTGACAATTGAAGGTGTGATTGATACCGAACCAGACATCCGCGATGATCGCACACTGTTAACCTTGCGCGTTTCCCACGTCATCCGTGGTGGGCAAACCATCGCGGTCAATGGACAGGCACTTGTTACTGCACCTCGCTTAGTTGATGTGGCATATGGAGATCGCATCCAGGCGACAGGCGACCTTATCACCCCTGGGGAATATGACACATTTTCTTATGCAGATTATCTGGCACGGCAAAATGTTTTTAGTGTGATGGAACACACCAGCATCCAGATCATCCATACAGGAGAAGGCAATCCCCTACTCGCTGCGATTATTAATTTGCGGCAACATGCTAAACGCTGGATCGAAACCCATCTACCAGAACCCCAAGCGGGGTTACTAACCGGTATTTTAATCGGGCTAGAGCGTGGTATTTCACCAGAATTAAACGGCGACTTTCAGCGTGTGGGGGCATCACACATCATTGCCATCAGTGGCTTTAATATGGTGATTATCGCGGCATTGATAACGGGAGTTTTCCGTTTTATTTTGCCAAAACGACGTTGGCTAGCGTTAGGTTTTAGCACCATTGTCATTGTGTTATATACGCTGTTAGCAGGTGCAAATGCCGCGGTAATACGCGCAGCTTTGATGAGTTTGGTGTTAATCATCGGGCAGGATGGCTTTCAGCGGAAGACATATGTACCTGCATCATTGTTCGGTGTTGCGCTGATTATGTCTCTTTTAAATCCTAATGTGTTGTGGGATGTCGGCTTTCAGTTAAGCTTTTTCGCAGTGTTGGGACTAACGTGGTTTGTAGAACCACTTGAAAACCTCATCAGCCGTGTATTACCCGGTCATATCATGGCGTTTTTATCCGAACCGCTCATTGTGGGTATTGCAGCGCAGATTGCTACCTTACCGTTGATTCTGTTATATTTTGGGCGGGTTTCGTTGGTCGCGTTACCGGTCAATTTATTGGTCGTGCCGGTACAACCTTATATTTTATTTGCAGGCGGCGCGGCGTTGTTGCTAGCCTGGTTACCGGCGGTCTCTCAAGTGTTATTTTGGCTGGCATATGTCGCATTAAGTTGGACAATTGGCGTAATACGCTGGTTTGCTGATTTGCCGTTTGCTGATGTGGGAGTATACGTGCATCCGCGTTGGGTCATTGGCGGTGTGTTGATTGTAGGGGTGTTTATGCTGATGAAAGATGCAAAACCACGCTGGCTGCGTCTCATACAAAATCAAGCGGTGATAAGTACCGGATTCTTTAGTGGATTCGCGCTCATTCTGTTGATGGGTGCAATCGGATTCAGCCGTCCAGATGGCAAGCTGCACGTCTGGTGGCTTGATGTTGGGCACAGTCATGGTGTGTTGATTCAAACCCCAGGCGGCGCACAGATTCTGATTGACGGGGGGCGTTTTCCATCACGCTTATTAACAGGTATTGGTGATCGAATCCCGTTTACAGATCAGTCCTTGGAGATGGTGATTATCACCCAGCCAGATGGATTTGATACCGCCGCTTTACCCGCTGTGCTTGAACGCTATGACGCAAAGGTCATCCTGACGAACGGGCAGCCCAACCTGAGCGATGAGTTTGCCGAATTAGAGGAAGCAATTGCCCCGTATGATGTTCTCAGCGTACAGACTGGTTACATTGTCACCTTTAGCGATGGCGTGCAACTTGAGGTATTACACCCTCAAACACAACCAGAGCTT
>RFHA01000400.1 GCA_003696565.1 Chloroflexota bacterium | reverse complement strand
GCTTGTTGCCTGGCAAAAACCAGTTGATTCTGCATCCGCCGCTGGGTTTGATACGCTGTATCCAAAGACTTTAACGCCTGAACCAATTCTGCACGCCGCTCTCGTGTTTCTTGCAACAATTGATCTGCACGTTGATGCATAGAGCTATACCAAGAAAGGGCTGTATAAAGCGTCATAATCGCAGTGAAGGAAATTGCCCCAACCGCCGTGAATAAAATTAACAGACCATCTAGTGGATAGTGTGCCCTGCCGTTGATAGTCAATATCACAGCATAGCCATAAATCAATCCGGCAGATAGCACACTCATGTTTGAAACAAGTAACGCACTCATAAAAACCAGCGGCAATCCCAAGACCGGCAAAAGCACACTTTGGGGCTGAATCGTCATGCCAAACATCAGCCCTAAATGCAGCACACCAATAAAACAATATCGTGCTGCATACCAATCATGACGCTCACGTATCAACAACGTGGCACATAATAATACAAACAACAATAAAAACATCTTAACTGGAAAAGGACGCGCCAATAAAATGATATTCATCATCGCAGCAATAAATATCGCCGTTAAAAGTGAATATCGCTGTAACATATCATCCCGTAAATCCAGCAATATGCCACGAAATTGGTTCATGAATTCTTCCGATCTCACATTTCCAATACACCACCGGCAAGAGACACACATAATATATACAAAAAGGAGCATGAGCAAAAATTTCATCACTAACTATCATCACACCATAAAACAGCTATAATGATTAAATGACAACAACTTGAGGAACCTCATGCCTAATAAGCGTCTGGGATCATATGAAATCATCGAACAAGTTGGTAAAGGCGGGATGGCAACGGTTTATCGTGCTTACCAACCAGCTGCCAATCGATACGTTGCTATCAAAATGATTCAAAAGGATGATCTGGGAGATCAACAAGCGATTCAGCGGTTTCAACGAGAAGCGCGCCTGGTTGCACGACTCAATCACCCTAACATCTTGCCGGTTTATGATTTTGACGGCACACACGACCCGCCATATATCGTGATGCGTTATATGGATGGTGGCACACTAAAAGATGTTTTAACCAAAGCTCAGCTGCCACTTCATGAAGCGGCTTATATTGTTCAGCAAATCGCCATCGGTTTAGATTACGCGCATAAACAAGGCATTGTTCACCGAGACATCAAACCCTCTAATATTATGTTTGATCAACAAGGGCAGGTGGTCATTTCAGATTTTGGCATTGCGCGTATTAACACCCCCACCGACGAAACGGGTGAAGGCTCTATTACTTTAACCGGTGCTATTGTCGGTACGCCAGATTATATGGCTCCAGAACAAGCAATGACCAGCGACGTAGATCATCATGCTGATATTTATAGTTTAAGTGTGATCGCTTTTTATCTACTCACCGGAAGACTGCCTTATATCTCTAACCAGCCGATGGGCGTGCTGCTCATGCACCTTAATCATGATATCCCAACTGCTTCACAATATAATGATCATTTAACCGCGGCGGTAGATGCTGTGTTGGCGCGCGGCATGGCAAAAGACCCCTCAGACCGCTATCATACCGCCCTAGCTTTTTCCGATGATCTGCTGGATGCACTCAACACAGTCTTGCCAGATCATCCTGAAGCGTTAATAAAAACAATCCAAACACTGATGCATGACCGGCAAATTGAAATGTTGGAAAAAGACATAACAGCCGTCCACCATGCTGAGCAAAACCGCCTGGTTACCGTGCTTTATGCCAATGCAGATGAATATCAAACAGTGCTTGAAGCCCAAAATAACCGAGATGCCGCACGTCATACCACACAAACATTGCTTAATACCTTCCAAACCATCATCACATCACACGGTGGACAAATCTTTTCACGCGGGGATTATGCAATCCTGGCATTGTGGGGTGCAGAAGTGAGCCGTGAGGACGATCCAGAACGTGCCATCAAAGCCGCCCTTGCCATGCAAGATGCCCTAAAAAATATCTTGAATACCACAGATGACAACATCTTACTTCCTCTCAATATTGGCATTAATACCGGCACGGTTTTGCTCACACCTGGTAATAGAGGCTCTTATAGTGCCAGTGGGACGACGATTAACATCGCAAAACGTTTAACACTGAACGCACACGGTTTAATTCTCATTTCACATAGCACCTATCGGCATGTATTGGGCGTGTTTAACGCACGACAAGATGAAAGCATCCGCCTACGTGGGCAAGATGATGTCATTCGTGTTTATCGTGTAGAAAGCATTAAACCGCGCCCCTTCCGGCGAGATTTACGCGGTGTAGAAGGGGTAGAAACCAAACTCATCGGACGAGAAGCTGAACTCAAACATTTGCAAGATTCTTATTATTTGGCTATTGAAGATCAAGAAGCGCAAATGGTTTCAATCATCGGCGAACCAGGGATCGGCAAATCGCGCTTGATTTATGAATTTAGCAATTGGTGTGACCTAAGACCAGAAGGCTACCGTATTTTCCGGGGGCGTGCCACGCTAGAGATGACCTCGCAACCGTATGCCCTATTACATGATCTGCTCGCCTATCGCTTTCAACTTGCTGATACGGATTCTCCTGCCCTTATCCGCGCTAAATTTGAAAACGGCTTAGCCAATATCATCGCGGTCAATGACATCGCCCAACAAACAGAACACCTCAAACTCACCGCAGAAATTGCCGCAATGGTCGGGCAACTCGCCGGCTATGATTTTTCTATATCGCCTTATGTTAAAGGTTTAGCCAGCGACCCACAGCAATTTACTACCCGCGCTCGCCAGTTGTTCATCCGCATGATTCAACTTATTTTGAACTTTCAACCCGTTGTATTTGAGCTGGAAGATTTACACTTAGCTGATGATGCCTCGCTTGATCTCATTAGCGAGATGGTAGAAGCCTGCCAAGACATGCCTCTGTTGGTAACACTAACAGCACGTCCAACGTTATTAGAACGCCGTCCAAATTGGGGAAGCGGTCAGGATTATCATACCTGGTTGGAGCTAAAACCCCTTTCTAAGCGTGATTCACGCAACCTTGCGCGTGAGATTCTCAAGCAGGTTAAGCATTTGCCTAAAGAACTGCGTGATTTCCTGGTAGATCGCTGCGAAGGTAATCCCTATTACATGGAAGAGCTAATAAAACTCTTGATTGAGGAGCGTGTCATTCAAAAATTCCCAGATGAGTGGCGTGTAGAAGAAACGCGCCTGGAAAACATCCCTGTTCCCCCTACCCTGATCGGCTTACTACAAGCACGGTTAGACGGGCTACTTTTTCCTGAACGGGTCGTCTTACAACGTGCATCGATTATCGGGCGTATTTTTTGGGATGGTGCTGTCTCTGCCATGCAAACCGTGGATCATATCCAGATTGAAAACTTAGATGATGTGTTGGAAGCATTGATTGAACGTGAATTTATCCACCGGCGGGAAACCAGCGCATTTAGTGATTATGCGGAATATATTTTTGCCCAAAATATGCTAAGAGACCAAGTTTATGATAACTTACTAACCAGGCAAAAGCAGGGCTATCACAAACAAATCGCGGATTGGTTGGTCAAACATGCCGGTGAACGCACCCATGAATACATCGGTATAATCGCACAGCACTATGAACTGGCTGAAGAACATACACAGGCAGTTGTCTATCTAAGCCAGATTGGAGAACGCTCTCTAAGTATTAGTGCCTATCAAGAAGCGTTGCAATTCTTTCAGCGTGCCCTTTCACTCATACCAGAATCAGACATATCTACCCGCCGCCGCATCCAAGTCCGCATTGCAGAGGCACACCGCAGCCTAAGTAATTATGACATTGCCAAACAAATTTTAACCGAAGCACTCAACAATGCTGATTATGAAACAGAACCAGAACTAACCGCCCATATCCTGTTTGAGTTAAGTCAAATTTATGTTGATGAAGGCGATTTACAACATGCGGAAACATACCTAACAGAAGGGCTTGCCCTCGCCCGTAAAGGCGATGATCAACAAGTTCTTGCCAGTATCTTATATGGCTTGGGAGATAACGCCTGGCGACAAGGAAATAACCCCAAAGCACAAACTTATTTAACGGAAAGTCTGCAAATTGCTAAAAACATCCAGGATAACACCCGCGCGCTTTTTGTCCTCAACCGCTTAGCTGTTTTAGCAGCAGTGGAGCAAAACTATACAGAAGCAGAAGCCCTTTTTGAAGAATGCTACACCCTAGCCCAACAAATTGGTAATCGTGAACGTGCCGCTGTGGCGTTAGGCAACTTAGGAGAACTTGCCGCCATTCACGGCGATTATCACGCTGCCCGAGACCGCATTACTCATGCCGTGGAGATCGCACAAGAGTTGAATCAGCAATATACCGCTGTGCTTGGTATGATTAACTTGGCAAACGTCAACCTACATCTTGAGGACTATTCTGCGGCATTACAACATCTACAAAATGCTATCCGTATTGCACAAGAATCTAACCTAACAACATTGATACTTGGTGCCATCATTCGCTATGCTCAACTGTGCGCTGCTCAAGGAGATATCGATTCCGCTTTGCAATATCTGGATTTTGTGAAATTACACCCCACTAGCGAAAGTGAAGTACAACGAGAAGTCGATGAGGTCTTAAAGACATTACCATCAACAAACCGCAAAAAACAACATACATCAATCAAACTTGAGGCTATTCTTAATACAATTCTGCAACACGCCTTGTAACATCGCTATATTAGCGGGTAGTCATTATCTATCTCATAAGATTATAATGACCGCCGCAACGAAAGCAACGAGGGCAAATAGTTTGATTGTTAATCTCATTATCGGATTGTATCTTGTTTGTACAATATTGATTGTGTTGTTTGTCAGTAGCTATGGGATGCTATTGGTGATTTATCTGTTCACCAGAAACAAAGCTCCGGCATTGCCACCTATAAACGATGTGCTATCCGTAACCATTCAGTTGCCAATCTATAATGAGGCGCATGTTGCCGCCCGCCTGATTGATGCCTGTGCTCGTTTAAATTACCCACCAAACAAATTACACATTCAAATTCTGGACGACTCTACTGATGAGACAACCGATATCATCCGCACCAAGGTAACTGAGTTGCGTACACGTGGATTTATGAATATCACACACTTACATCGAAAAAACCGCCATGGCTTTAAGGCAGGTGCACTAGCCAGGGGGTTATGTGAGGTAACAACTGATTGTATCGCCGTGTTTGATGCTGATTTTGTCCCCAAGCCAGACTTTTTACAGCGCACAATGCCGCATTTTCAGGCTAACCCCAAATTAGCGTTGATACAAACTCGTTGGAGTCATTTGAATTGGAACGCCAACTGGCTTACCCGCGCACAAGCGTTAAATATCGATTCACATTTTGTGATTGAACAAGTTGCTCGGTCTCGTGCAAAATTGCCGATGTCTATGAACGGGACAGGAGGCATTTGGCGTGTTCAGGCTATTCATGATGCTGGAGGATGGTCTGCTACGACATTAACAGAAGACCTTGATTTATCGTATCGTGCTTATATGCGTGGCTGGGATTTTCTTTATTTGATGGATGTTGATGTTCCAGGAGAATTGCCGCCGTCTGTACAGGCATATAAAACACAACAAGCCCGCTGGGCAACTGGCTCAACGCAATGCCTTATCTACCATGCTTCAGCATTAATTCGCCACCCACATTTAACCCTGCTCCAAAAAATCATGGGATTAATACACTTAGCGCAATATGTGATCCAACCGATTATTTTATTGGTATTTTTGCTCACACCGCTAATGCTTTGGGGGAATGCCTTTAAATACCTACCTAATTTAACGCTTCTTGCAAGCGTTGGTATCATTCCACCTTTGATGATCGGATTATCACAAGTTGAACTTTATGAGAATCCTTGGCAGCGGTTATGGGCGTTTCCCTTGCAGTTTATCACGGCTGTGGCGATTGTCTTGAGTAACACCAAGGCGGTGTTCCGCGCTTTCACCAAAACCAAACACGTCTTTCAACGAACACCAAAATATGCCAACACCAATTGGACTAAAAGTCACTATCACTTGCCCGTTGATTTAACGATCTTAGGGGAAATTGGCTTAGCAATCTATGCCCTGTTTGGCTTGATAGAATCGCTGCAAACCTTGCCGACCTTCGCGCCATATATGTTGAGTTATGCTATTTCTTTTGCCAGCTTTGCGGGGCTAAATCTATATCAAACTTGGCGATACACAAATAAGTGACAATATGAACGTCAATATGAACGTCAATTCTGCTACCATTTGGAGAAATATTTGTGCTAGAATCAGTTTAGTCTAAATGGGGCTGGAATCAAATTGTTGTCAAATTAAATTATGTTGTGTATAATCTGAATCAGATTGGGAATTAAAAAAAAAAGCACATTGGGAACAATGTGCAAAAAGACAACATATTAGCTATACTACATTATAGCTATACACATTATAGCCTGATTACAGTTTTTTTTGCAAGGTAATTCTCGAAAAAGTGTGTTTTTTATCTATCATTAATTTTTAGGAAAAACGTTAGGGGATCAAT
>RFHA01000063.1 GCA_003696565.1 Chloroflexota bacterium | reverse complement strand
GCTTCAAACCTAGCATATGCTAACTTCTAATTAAATAAAAACTCCCAATACTGGGAGTCTTTATTGTTTATATGTCTATAAGTTCATACCATGTTGTTCTTTTAATATTTTAACAGTACGGTCGATTTCTTCATCACGTTGTTTTGCTTTCCAACTGAGTGTTTTAGCAACGATACCGGCAATCTCTTTAATCCCTTCCAAGTCAACCTTACCAAGCATTGCTAAAAGTGACCGGCGTAATAATAGATCATCTAACCGCTCTACCCTTTCATGTTGAGCGATAAAGGCAATTTCGCGCGTGGTGTAATCTGGCACATGTGTCAGCGGTTCATCTTTACCCCGCTGGGCAAACTCAATAACATCCAGGGCACGTGTTCCATAACGACTTAACAACGTTTCCAAGCGATCGCGATCCAGCCCGGTTTTGATCTGCTGTTCAGAAATCCAGCTCTGACGGTTATGACGCGGATAGCCTTTCCCGCCGCCAATAGGCAAGTCTTTGGTACTCACCACACGAGACATTCCTAGCCGCTTAAGCACTTCATCTGTAACCTGTTCAGAAAAAGCACGGAACGTTGTCCACTTCCCTCCTACTAATGACAGAATTGGAAAATCCCCTCGTGCCCCCGCTTCAATTTTTCGGATGCTGTGATCACGACTAATTTGCCCAGGGGTAGCGGCATCACTAGCTGGTAACGGGCGTACGCCAGAAAAATGAAAAACAATATGCGAGCGATCCACCTGAATTTCAGGAAAAACAACCCGTACTAAATTGAGCATATAATCAATTTCATCGTCAGTGCATCTGGCATCCTCTGGGTTATCAATAGGGATGTCTGTCGTGCCAATTAACACACGATCTTCCAATGGGAAAAACAGCGTAATCCGTCCATCAGCATTCTCAAAAAACATCTCATGCCCTTGTGTGGCTTCATGCAAGCGAGGATGATCTACCAAGATATGGGAGCCTTTTGTCCCGCCAATAAACCGGCTGCCACGCCCCATAGAGTCATTCACAAAATCAATCCACGGACCAGCGGCATTAATCACCACTTTAGGACGAACGCTAAATGTCTCCCCAGTTAATTCATCACGCAGCTCCACACTGTCTTTACCGGCATGAATAGCACGAACATAATTAAGCGCATGAGCGTTCGGCGAAGATGCTTCTGCATCTAGCACCAATTCCAGCGTGATGCGCTCAGGGTAGGGCATCCAAGCATCATAATATGTTGCTGTAGCGATGATATTTGGATTTAAATCTGGACGGCGCAATAATGACTCTCGTTTAGAAAATATGCGATGACGTGGCAAGGTCTGCTGCCCCATGGTAAACACATCGTACATTGTCAACCCAAGTTTGATAACAATAGCCCCGCGCGCACTCGGCTTATCTCGTAAATTCAAAAATTTTAGGGGAGCGTTTAAAAGCCCTGAAAACCAATTAAAAATTGGAATTGTTGTCGGCAGTGGTTTAACGTAATGAGGCGCATTTTGTAGCAAGCGATTTCGTTCTGTTAAAGCCTCTCTAACCAGGCGAAACTCTCCGTTTTCAAGATAGCGTAGCCCACCATGCACCATATGAGAGGATGCCGCGCTTGCACCAGAGCAGAAATCTGATTTTTCCACTAGCAGGACATCCACACCCTGCAACGCCAAATCCCGAAACGTCCCAACGCCATTGATGCCGCCACCAATAATCAAAACAGAGACATCCGGGTTTTGCTGTAAATAAGCTAACGTCTCTTGACGTGTCATAAATTACTCCTGTTCTTTTTTGGGATTGATATTAACCCGCGTGTGCGGTTGATTGTTTAAGTTAGTTTTTATCAACTGCCATGTGGTCATATCCTGGCAGACCTGGCATAAGTCTGGTGGGGCATCTGCAAAACAAATTTGCCCACAATTTAAACAAAACCACAAAGCAAGATTAGATTGAGAATTCAATGTATATGAGCAACTTTCAGTATTATCGTTTCTTAAATTGTACCAGAATTATCGACAATATTCTTCTGTTTACCCACCCCTATAAATAACAAAACAGGTGAGATATCCTCACCTGCTTCATCTCAAAATTGTTGCGAGTCGCAACAATTTATTGATCTAATGCCGATTCTAATTGATCTAAACATGCTCGCAGTATTTGAATATGATCACGAATTTGGCGTTTCGTCGCAACATTCGCCTGCCCTACCCCGTCACGTATCTCAAATAATTCCTTTGCAATCTGCCCATGTTGCTTAGTAAACAGTCTTTTCCCGCGTTTGAGTGCTTTATCTGTAAATAGGGTAGGGGATGAAGCCTCTTTACGTGGTGATGATTTTTCTTCTGTTTCTGGTAAATTGTTGCGAGTCGCAACAATTTTTGCGATCCGACGGGCTTCTTCCACAGCACGCTGTGGAGGGCTAATCTTCGCTAAGCGCAGTAACTCATCTTCTGAAAGATCAAGCACATCGCCAATCATCCACACTTCATCTGGCAATTCCAATAATGCACGACACCGTGTAAACGCAGCACGATGCGCCACGCCCAGCCCATTAAGTAACATCTCACTCTTGCCACTTGGTACACGATATGGCACAACCTGAGCATAATAAGCACGGTCTGAATTAGCACCGCTTACCAATGCTTCATAATCCTGGAATGTGACACCACGCTCTGCCAATAAATCCATCAATAACAAAGCAAATTGGCGTGCCCGCCCAATAGCGTTCAAATCTGCACGAGCAGCGTTTTCGCTGGCTTGCCGCCAAACATTAAAATCCTCTACCACAATACACGGAATATTTTCCCACTTGTCTCGTTCGTTCGGTTTACCAGCATCTCCATTGAAATACCCAAACAAGACATGATATGCCAACCAACGCCGCTCACCCGTTTCAATACGATAAGCTCCTTTTGGTGTGCGCTGCACCGTGATCGGATTCGCCAGCCCATCCCGTCGAATACTGATCGCCAGATGAATCACTTTCAGAAAACTGTTCTCAATTGGACCAGCCTGATAGGGCGCATTTTCAATATCATCTTCGCTGCGCCCTTGGCGTTCCACCGCTTCTGACCATAAAACCTCATCTAAATTAAACGGTGGATGCCCATCTTCCTGGCGTTCCTGGTCAATCAACATCACCCAAGCATTGAATAAGTCTGCAATGTCTTTAGGGCGACCAGACCAATGCTCCCGCACTTGATAGGGCACTGCACGGCGAGGTTGTTTGACATCCGGTTGGATATTAAAAATTGAAATCGGGCGTATGGTTTGACGCATTCCCTCACGCTTGGCAAGTGCGCCAAACAACGCTTGATCAGCGTCTGCCATTGTCATACGGGGACGTTCGCCAGCCGTCAAATCAACCGGCGATGTCGATTGATCATCCTCATTACCAAAGGGATCCACATTAGCTAATCGGTCTTTACGGCTCATCGGTTCAGCTCGCTTTCCACACGATCAATGATATTCCACAAATCACGCGCGGCACCGCTTTGTGGTGCAAACCGAAAGACTAATTGCCCAACAGTTGAGGCTTCGGGCCATACTGTACGCATATACATTTCGGGCCACACCAAATCCCCATACTTTGCCCGTAGCTTATTCAGATTTTCTTGATGAACAAGCGTACTGGCACGGAACATCGTTGGCACAATCCCCATCACACCAATTTCAGATAACCCCCAACGTTCACGGGTTTGTTGCATCATTTCACGGTGGGTAAAACTTTCTACCAAACCATCAAAGCTTAAAAATTCACACTTGGTTGGGTAGATGATAGAATCTGTTGCCAAGTAGATTGACCCATGTAACAGTGAAGGCGTAGGGGAGGTGTCAAAAATGACAACATCCACCAAATCTTGCAGTTCACGAAAGCGATCCACAACCGCAAACGCATCCGAAATCTGAATTGGTATACTACGTGTTTCGACATTAGACGGCACAATATACAATTGCCCTTTAACAGGATACCCCGGCACGCCAAAACGGTCTGGGCTGACTGGTCTTAGCACATCTCTAAAAGGTGCACCGCGCACCAATAAATCATACAAACCAGGTTCTTTTTTTGCACCTAATGAAACCGTCGCGTGCCCTTGCGGATCAGCATCCGCTAAAACAACTTTATAACCACGAATTGCCAAACCAGCGGCAATATGGACGGCTAGTGTTGTTTTACCAACACCGCCTTTTTCGTTAACCAGTGTTATCGTTTTCATAACTCAACTTCAACTCAATCGGACAATTACTTACTCAAAATAATATCATCTGGAATTTAGGCTGTCATCATTGAGTCGCGTTAAATTCGGTTTAAAGTAGCAAGTTATGAAAGGATCATGCATATCATGAAACGAATTGAACCCAAACCAGGGCAGGAATCTGTGTGGGATTATCCACGTCCGCCGCGTGTTGAACCTGCCAGCAAACCAGTGAAAGTTATTTTTAATGGTGTCGTCATTGCACAAAGTAGTCGTGCGCAACGGGTTTTAGAAACCAGTCATCCGCCTACTTACTATATTCCAATTGATGATATTCAGATGCAATACTTTCAGTTGACACCGCATATGAGTTTTTGCGAATTTAAAGGACGCGCCAGCTATTGGACAATTACGGTTGGCAATCAATCTGCCATCAATGCAGCTTGGGGATATAAAAACCCAACACAAGGCTTTGAAGCAATTAAAAACCACATCGCTATTTATGCCAGTAGGGTAGATGCTTGCTATGTCGGTGATGAACAAGTACAAGCACAACCTGGTGATTTTTATGGCGGATGGATTACCTCTGACATTGTAGGACCGTTCAAAGGCGCACCAGGCACTCAAGGATGGTAATCGATAACAGGTTTCAAAATTTCGTATAGTTTTAATTCAATAAAATAATCATCCCCCTGATCTCAACTTCCATGTTATGCTCTTAGTTGATTTTTTTACAGATTAGGTCTATGGAGTAACATGATGACAATTAAACGCATTGCTGTACTAACCAGCGGTGGAGATGCCCCTGGGATGAATGCCGCTATCCGGGCTGTTACCCGTGCTGCTGTGGAACAAGGTTGGGAAGTTTTGGGTATACAGAACGGATTTGCCGGTTTATTGAATGGCGAAATGATTCCGCTTGGGCGGCGTGATGTAGGTGGCATTATTGAAAAAGG
>RFHA01000399.1 GCA_003696565.1 Chloroflexota bacterium | reverse complement strand
TTACCCGCGCACGTAGCCGTGGTAGCCAAGAAGCCGCCCATATTGATGTGGATGTCTGTGTTCCACCAGAGATGACAACTGCACAATCCGCAGCCCTGACGGATGCAATCCGCCAACGACTGACCGAAAATTTAGATGGTGTGCAAGAGGTTGAAGTACATTTCGTTCCAGATTTATCTGATAAGGCGAATTATGCCCTAGCTGCCCGCGCCGCAGCAGATAAATATGGTTTTGGAACGCACGAAATCACCGTGATTGACACCGAAAAAGGTAAACTACTAGAAATGCACGTTGAAGTACCACCAGAGCAAACCCTCCAAGCCGCGCACGACAGTGTCACCCGACTGGAGCAAGAGCTAGAAGCCACCCTGCCAGAAATTGATGAAGTCATCACACATATTGAACCAGTACAAGTGACCGTGATTGACCAAACATGCCTTAGCTCAGCTCAACAGCAACAACTGAAAGAAACCGCTCTTCAAGTCTTAGAGCATCATTTTCCAACGGTGGATTGGCATCATCTTACCATCTACCCACGTGATAACCAATTCGCACTGACCCTACATGCCGGCTTTCAGCAAGATGTCACCGTGGCACAAGCACATTCATTAGCGGAGCAAGCAGAAACATTGATCCGTATGCAAATTCCGACGATTATCCGTGTGACAATCCATACCGAACCTTATGAATCCGACTAAAACACGCCTGAAGCAATCCATCACATAGCACCCGCGTAGAGAGCAATCCCACACGCTAGGGGCATCTGATGAATAGGTGATGAACCCACTAGGGGATTTATCCTTTGACAACCAATTAGCAACCTGCACATTAAAAATATACATTTATCAAAATTGATACCGTTTCTCTCATGCTTATCATGTATAATAACGACGTGTATTAGCATAACACATGGAGGCTTTAAGGCATGGCATCTGAAACCTATCAAAAGCTCAAAGCACTTCTGGATGAAAAGAAAACCCTCACCAAAGAGGATATTGATAAATTCGTCGCTGAACATGGTGACATGACCGATGAAGAGAAGATGCAACTCGAAGCAGATCGACTTGAAGCAGAAAAATCAAATAAAGAAGAAACCATCACAATGGAACAATACCTGGAAGCATGCAAAGTGCTAGATACAGCCGAAGAAGGCAGTGATGAATATAAAAAAGCCGAGGCAATTGTCAATAAGTATGAGTCAGGCATGTAATGGCAAGCATTTCAGCTAGTTCAGAACCAACTTGGGAAATCAATCCCTGGTTTATTCGAATCCCAATTTTGTTCATTAGCGGTGTGGTTTTATTGTTGATGTTGCTGGTGATTTTCATCGGCATCTTCCGTTTTACTTATATGGATCGCATCACACCTGGCGTTACCATTTTTGGGCAAAACGTTGGGGGGATGTCCCGCCAAGAAGCAATCACAACACTATCCAACCGCTTCACTTATGACCAAACCACCCAATTCACCCTCACCTATGAAGGGCGTGCTTGGCAGTTAACCGCCGGGGAATTAGGGTTATCGTTCGACGTTGCTGCCACAGTAGACCAAGCCATTGCTATCAGCCATGATGATGACCTCGTCCGTGATCTCATGCAACAAGCCGACATCTGGTTTCGTGGTCAAGCCGTTGTGCCCATCATCCGCTACGATCAAAATATGGCAGTCAATCGGCTCATGACAATCGCACAAGAGATCAACCAAGAGCCAGTTAACGCCCAGTTGATCATTGATGGCACCAGCGTGATGACCACACAAGGACAAATGGGGCGCACATTAGACATCACCGCAACTTTAGCCCAATTGAACGCTTACATTCTTAGTCTTTCCCCCGGCGGGGAAATTCCGCTTATCGTCAACGAGACCCCACCCCTGATGTGGAACGCGGAAGAAGCCGCCAACCAAATACGCGCCGCGCTTTCCGCCCCATTGCAATTAGTCGCCACTGGTCCAAATGGGGAAACACTCGGTCCATGGACAATCAGCGTTGAGCAAATTGGGGCTTTGCTGCAAATTGATCTACAAGAAGGCAATGATGGCGCATTGCATTATGTCCCTAGCGTCGATTTATCGGTATTTCGCCCGTATCTGGAACAGCTCGCCCCGGGGTTAATTACGTTACCTCAAGATGCCCGTTTCCATTTTGACGAAAACACACGCCAATTGGTTGTGCTGCGTCCAGCGGTTTATGGGCGTACACTCAATGTTGAGGCAACAATTGACGCATTAGAACAAGCTGTTTTCCGTTACGATAACCGCACTGTGCCAATGGTGTTTGATGCCACCCCGCCACGTTACCATGAAGGAATCACAGCAGCAGAACTTGGAATCACGGAGCTAGTCGCAGAAGCCACCACTTATTACACTGGTTCGTCTGAAAATCGCCGACACAACATCGCCCATGGCGCAGCAAAGTTTGATGGGCTGATTCTTGCACCAGGAGAAGAATTTTCTTTTAACCATTATCTAGGTGACATCAGCTTAGAAGCCGGCTTCAAAGAAGGTAAAGTGATCGTCGGTGGTAGCACGGTTAACGGGGTTGGTGGCGGCATTTGCCAAGTTAGCACCACACTTTTCCGCGCCGCACTGAACGGTGGTTATTGGATTACAGAGCGCAATACACATGCCTATCGTGTTGGGTATTATGAACTGGGTGGCGCGCCGCCAGGTTTGGATGCCGCCATTTGGTCACCAGAGCGAGACTTCCGCTTTTTGAACGACACGCCTTATCATTTGTTGATTGAAGTGTCTGTGTATCCAGCAAATGACGCGCTGCAATTCCGCTTTTATAGTACAAACCCAGGGCGCACCGTAGAAATTTCGGAGCCAACTATCACCAACGTTGTGCCTGCACCAGCACCCCGCTTTGTCATGAACGCCGATCTGCAATTGGGACAGTCTTTACAAGTTGATTATGCTGCTGAAGGTGCAGATGTGGTGATTGTCCGGCGGGTGACAGATGCCAATGGCGAGACACGAATTGACCGTGTATTTACGCATTATCTGCCCTGGCAAGCAGTGTTTGAAGTTGCCCCTGGTGATCCACGGTTAGCCACCAACGGCGGATAAAAAAACGGGTTGCCAAGGGATAAATCCCCTGGGCAACCACCGTAATCTCATTAACACTAAGCTATGACAGTCGTTCAATAATCGTACCGGTGCCCATGCCACCACCGCAGCACATCGTCTGTAATCCATAGCGTTTTTGATGGATTTCCAGCGCGTTGATAAGTGTCGTCATCAGCCGCGCACCAGACCCCCCTAACGGATGCCCCAGCGCAATCGCACCGCCATGCACATTCACCTTAGACATATCCGCATTCAACTCTTTTTCCCACATGCCTATCACCGCAGCAAAAGCTTCATTGACTTCAAATAGATCAACATCACCCAAAGTCAACCCAGCCCGTGAAAGCACTTTTTTGGTCGCATCAATTGGTCCAGTCAGCATCAAGTGTGGATCACTCCCAACCGTCACAGTGGAAACAATACGGGCGCGTGGCTTTAAGCCAAGCTCGGCAGCTTTTTCGGCTGTCATCAAGATCACCGCCGCCGCCCCATCGGTGATCTGACTACTATTGCCGGCGGTCGTCACACCGTCTTCAGTAAAGACAACCGGCAGTGTTGCCATTTTTTCTAGGTTGGGGTTGGGACGAATCCCTTCATCATAATCCAACATAAAGCGATTGCCATCCGCATCTAAGCCTTCCATTGGCACAATTTCATTTTTAAACCAACCGTTTTGTGTGGCTTTTGCCGCTTTCAGGTGGCTTTCATATCCAATGCGATCCACTTGTTCCCGCGTGATGCCCCATTTCTTAGCGATTTTATCCGCGGCAATCCCCTGTGGGATCATGTTATGATTTTCCATAATACGCTCGGTGAATGGTTGCTGCCCCATCATGCTGCTGCCCATCGGGACGCGAGTCATGTTTTCCACACCACCAGCAATCACAATATCCATCTGCCCGGAGGCAATCAACCCCATCGCTAAGTGGATCGCCTGTTGGCTAGACCCACATTGAAAATCTACGCTGGTCGCTGGTATGCTAATGGGCAATTCTGCGTCCAAAACAATATTCCGCGCA
This sequence comes from Chloroflexota bacterium, assembly GCA_003696565.1. Classification (GTDB taxonomy): domain Bacteria; phylum Chloroflexota; class Anaerolineae; order Aggregatilineales; family Phototrophicaceae; genus DAOTWY01. The sequence goes on along the minus strand of RFHA01000399.1, from coordinate 2,801 downwards.
ATATTGAAAGTCTGCTCGCCTGCTTGGCTCACACAGCCGAAAATCACATGATCAATCTGGTTTGGATCAAGTCCTAAGCGATTAACTAACTCACAAACGACCCGTGACCCCAGCTTGACCGGATGTGTTTCTCTAAAAGCACCATTTCTTTTGCCCATTGGGGTACGGACGGCATCAACAATAACAACATCACTCATCTTAAAATCCTTTTTTCTAATCATGATTTGATTTTTGGGTATTTCAATCATAACGCAAATCAAGGATGATTCTGTAGATAACTTTCATTAAATGCTCATGTAAGGAACTAAACAATGTACCGACTCAACTGGCGGATTTTTGTACCACGGTTATTCAATACCACCATCGGCGCATTCATCGGCGCATTAGGCGTGATCATTTTTTTTGCACCATCTAATATTGCCCCTTCGGGTGTTTCTGGGATTGCTGTCATCCTTAATCGGCTGATCGAGACCCCAATCGGCGCAGTCATTTTATTGGGGAATATTCCAATTTTATTTTTGGCATATCGTATGTTAGGCGGGCTATCAGCAGTTTTATGGACAAGTTACGCCGTTCTGATCTATTCCCTAGCGATTGATATGCTCACACCATTTTTCCCAACGGAGGGGGTGAGCCAAAATATTTTGCTGAACGCAATTTTTGCCGGGGTCATCGGCGGTTTTGCGGGCGGGTTGATCTTACGCGGTGGCGGCACATTAGGCGGAACATCCACCCTAGCACGCATTGTGCAAATCCGTTTTGGTATTCCGCTTAGTAGCACAGGTCTTTATGTCAATATTTTGGTGGTGGGGTTAGCCGGTGTGTTCATCAACTGGGAGAGTGCATTATATTCCCTAGTGGCGTTGATGATGGAAGGCATTGTGACAGATTATATTTTAGAGGGACCAAGTATCATCCGCACTGCCACCATTATCACGGAGCATCCACAAGCAGTATCTCAAGCGATTTTTGACCATATTCAACGTGGAATCACTGGGTGGGAAGCCACCGGCATGTATACTAGGCAGCCACGTCATATTTTGTTTGTCACAGTTTCTCGTCCGCAGATTGTTGATTTACAGCGGATTGTCGCTCAAACCGACCCGGATGCTTTCGTCGTTATCAGCCAAGGACACATTGCTTATGGTAAAGGATTTAAGCAGATCAGCAAATAATGCCTATATGACCTGTAACAATCCATAGACCATCAACACAAATGCAATTGTCAACACAAACAACACTCCACCAATAAACCAATCAATCTTAGATGTCGGTGTGGGGTGTGTTTCTTGTTCAATTTCGCGGCGGGTTTTGCCTAAAAACAACGCCTCAATTTGGAGTGTGAGGCTTTCTGGGGTGGTAAATGTCAGGATTTCATCGTGCATCCGAACAACATTCTTAAAACGATATAGCTCATCTTGTGGATTATAAAACAAGCTCGGTGTGCCCCATTCCACCAGCATCGGGTCCCATTCATAATGTGGATCCACCATAAACATCACACGCGGGATATTATGAGAAACAGCTGTTTCATATTCGATCTCAACAATCGAACGATCATGCCCAGCTGGAATTTCACCATAGCGATATGCCAGAATGCCAATAAACAGATCAGAAGTGCGGATCCGTTGTAAGCGTGTTTCTAAATCGCCCTCCCCTAGGGTGGGGTTTAAATCCATCGAGACGAGTGCCGCCCGCACCGCGTCCCGATGAACATCTAAATCTTGTGTGGTTGAACTGATGTAAATATTCACAATCATGACATCAACGCACAGTAAACGTACAAGAGCCTTCTTCTACAAAATTATTTGTCCCCGGACCAAACAACTCATACCCATCACTAATCTGCTCACGCCAGGTTGCTCGGTATGTAATACGATATGTTCCAGCGTCCAGCGTCCCGGCAGGCACATACCAGAACTTGGCATAGCTGTTCCCCGTCTGCCGAATAGGTGACCCAAATTGTCGCCAATTTGCCTGAATCGGTTGTCCATTGATGGCAATTTCATACGTCACAGCCGCCTCATGCTGCGGGATATAACTCGGGTCTGCCACAATCCACCCCCAATAAATCACGATACTGCTTCCTGCCGCTAAATCAGTTGGTGCTGGCTCTCCACCTAGTGCCGGATTATCACATAATGCAAAAACCGGGCGATTTTCTTGCACAGTCGCCTGCCCGCTAACCGGCGGCGGCGTAATCAGGGTACTGCTTGGTTGTGGCGTGCCTTCTGGCTGTGGACGGTTTGGCGATTGTCCGGTTGCTGCTGGGGTTAAGGGTGCAGGTGGTGCAATCTCAGAAATGCCACCAGCTAACGCTGTCGCTGTTTGATTAATTGCCCCCACGTTGATCACCGGCAAGAACGGCTCGGTTGGCGTAGTAGAGCCGCTTGGTGTTGCGGCAACCGCTGCAGATGTCCCATTGGCTGGCGTGGGCGAAACCACCGAACGCGGCGGCGTTGGGGTAATTGTCCCACCGCCTAAAACAGCGGTTGGGAAGGTTGTCCCTAATGCAATTGCTGTTAAATCAGTTGTCGGAGTCATCGTCGGGAACGGTGTGGACGTTGGCTCAATATAAATCAACCCGGCAGAAACCCAGCCTTCCGTACCATCATCCAATAAGATATTCAGCCAAGTACCATCTTCGTTTTGCCCAAGAATCAAAAGCCCCGTGCCCGGCGTTAATGCCCCAATCGCCTCATGATCTCGGCTTGGACCAGCACGCAGGTTGATTCGCCGTGAACCGCCAACAATCCCTGTAATAGGTGGCGTAGCCGTAGGGGTTGGCGGCACCGGTGTAA